>NZ_CP065049.1 GCF_015689175.1 Mycobacterium kubicae | reverse complement strand
CCGCCGCGGACACCACTGACACTGATTGATGGATGTTGGCTTCCCCTTGTGTCTCCCTCAAGACGACCGAGTCGAGAGGAAGGGCCACATTCGTGCCGGGTAGCGGCGCAAATATTCAAGAGAAGAACCATCAGTCCGCACGACCCGCGACAGCACTGTCACACTGATCGTCGGGCAAGATCACCCCAGCGCACCGGTGCCGTTAGTCCCAAGCAACAGGGCTGGACGGCAACATTTCCACTGGAAGCGGGCCGGCAGGTCGCCAAACGGCCTCGCCGGCAACGCATGCCGAAGTATTCCTACGACTCGTTGAAGGTGCTGCAGAAGTGTGGGCGTCCCTGACCGATGCCCGCAACATCGTCGAGGAACTCACCACCGCCGGAGTCAAGCTGAACATCGGCGGCTCACACTGCACGACCCGACCGACCCGGTCGGGCGGCTTTTGTTCAAACGTCCTCGCAATGATCGCCGAGTTTGAATCGGACTTGATCAGGATGCGGACGAGGAAGGCATGAAGGTCGCCAAGGCCAAAGGTCGGCTGCGCGGCAAGCAACCCAAGCTCAAACCCGCTCAGGAGGCGCACCTTGTAGAGCTGTGGCGCGCCGGACAACACACCAGCGCCGAGCTCGCTGAGCTGTTCTCCGTCGCTCGCTCCACTGTCTACCGGGCCGTGCAGAGGACCGGCGCGCCGAAACCGGCGCGGGCTCATCGAGGTTGAGCAACTACCGCGCCAGGGACCAGATCCGCTCCGTTACTAAGGGGACCCCTCAAACTGGAACGCCATCATCCAGTCGATGAGTTTCGCCGCCGCAACGTTGGTCGGCGGCGGCGACCTTGGGATGCAGTTCTAGAAGGCGCCGGCAGGCGGCCGCCGATGATTCCGCTGGAGTCATCGGCGCGGGCGATGACTTTGATCGCGCTGCCCAGCGCTTTGTGGGTCACTGAGTACGCCTCGGCCGGATCAGCCGTCGGCAGCGCGGCCTCGAGGATGTCCAGGGCGGCGTGTGCATCCGCTGTCCGTGGTCGTTGGCGGTGGCCCAGCGGTAGACATCGGCCCTGGTACGAATCAGGGGCAGGACCCTGTCGGCGAGCTCGCTCACCGCCAGTGGTCCCGGGGCAGAAGCGGGTTAGCGATGTCCGTGAGGTGTCGCGGGGCGATTTCGCACTCGACGCGCACCTGGTGGCGGGCGTGCTCGGGAACCCTTGCCGCACACCACCATTGCACTCGCGTGATGTCCAGTTCCGGTAGGGCCATCACATCACCAGCTGTTGAGGGTCTGGGCTGCGGTGCTCAGTGAGTCGAAAGCGGCGTCGAGGCGACGCTGTCGGCGCCGGTTGGGTTCATGGTTGGCCTCGGCCGCCACGAACCCGATCAGTTCCTCGAGGTCGTCCTCGGTAGCTTGCAGGGCAGCGCCGTGTTTGTGGGCGCGCATGCCGTACACCAGCCGTTCGCAGTCGGGGTCCAGCAACACCAGCTCACGCAGCGCCGAAGCCACCTCATCGGCGATGACGACCTCGTGGACCGGAGCGACTGCGGTGAGCCGCCGTCGCCGCAAGTCATACGGAGAGTCCGCCCAATTGCTGATGACCCCCTCGTCGTCGCACACGCTGCACCGCCACTGGATCGGTGCCGGCGGTTCGCGGCGCGCGATGTTGATCCGCCCCGCACAGGATCGGTGAGCCGGTCGCCGCAGGCACGGCAGCGCGCTCAGCCACCGATCGCCGGCATCCCCGGCGGTGGCCGCCCGCACGATGTTGGCAAAGTGCCGTGCTAGGCGACGGGCGGGACCGGGGGCCTCGTCGGGCAAGTCCAGGAAATGGTTCAGATCGCTGACCAACACTCCGCAGGACTGTACCGGCCGCGGTCAGCGGTCCAGGAAACGTCGCGGATGGTGGGTATCGTCCCGTTATGGCAACGAAGGCCGAACGCCGAGCCGCGCGGGAGGCCGTGGCCGGCTATCACCAGGCACGGCCGGGTGAACTCATCGAACATATTGCGAGTGCGATCGACCGCTACCGTGCCGGCGAGATCGACGCCTACGCCGTCGACGAGACGATTCACCACTATCACCGGGCGGCCCGTGAGCTGTGGAAATTCTGCTGGTCCGGCGGTGGAACACACATCGAGATGATCGCTCACATCCTCGATCGGATGACCACCGACAGTGAAACCATCAACTGGTGGGAACGGGTCTCGCCACGACAGTCGGACTGATCCACCGGGTGGCGCGCGGCCGCGCACGACCGACCGTCCCGAAAACCTTCGTTATCGGGACGGTCGTTTCCGGGCGCGGTGATTAATCGCCGACACGCCGGTGAGGACGCCTTCCGTCGTTTGCCGGGCTTTTTATGAGACCCTGAAGAGGGTGTAGGAAGACTGCACCCAAAAGCCGGTAGAGACCGGCTTTTTTTGTGCCCACGTTCGGCCGCACATACGGATCGACTGGGCTTTCTCTAGCGGCATCGTCCCTCATCACGTCACCTTTTCGGTTGCGTGGGGAGATGCCTGCCCTCACCTCATAGGAGGGATTCAGTGTCCATCATTTCGGACAGCTGGGACCTGGCGTTGCTTTTTGCTCCGCTGGTCTATATCGCCATCCTCGGGCGGCGTGACGAGCCGGCCCAGCGCCTCGTCGCACTGGTCAAGTCTGTCGCGCAAGTGGCGCAAGCCGTTGCCGACATCACCCGACGGCGGTCATAGCCCCGATGCCACTGCGCACTTTCTAGGCACTGCGATGTACTAGCGCCCCGGCGCGCCAATACGGCGACCCACCGCTGCAAGTTCTCTCTTTGCCCCACGGTCGAGCACCCGCTTCGACCCGCGGGGCTTTTTTGTGCCCAAAATCAGGTGCTCCTCCCGCTTTCAACCCGGTTAGAAGTGATCGGAATGTCGAGCAGCGCCGCATATACCTCGGTTTATCGGCGACGGAATCCGGCGCTACTGCCGGTACTCGAAGTAGTAGGAGGTCATCGCGATGTCCAACGGCTGGCAGTGGCCCCTGTGAAACGCCGTCCCCCAACCCAGAAGAAGTGCCGGGGTTCGCAGATCCGCGCCCGGTCGGAACGCCGCGACGTTGGCGCGTCCGTTCGCTAAGGCCCGAAGGCAGGACCACATGTACAAGCACCTCTGTTACGCCAGCACCGCCATCATCGTGGTCTGGCTACTGTTCTGCACCTACGCCCTGGTCGCCGACAAGGCGGCCGAGCTCCACGACATCAGCGCCACTACCGTCGACATAATCCACGCTCTGATAACCCAGCCCATCCACGATCTCGCGACAGCCGTCCGGACCCGCTGACTCTTAATCAGCGGGTCCAGAGAAACATGCATCCTCAACGGCGTGTCGTTACGACATTGCCCAGCTCGCATGTGTAAGGCGCTTTAAAGTGAGAAGCGACGCAGCTCGCGGGTTGTCGTCTAGGGAGTTCTTCCCCATCGCGTCGTCTGGCGGCGCGAGCCCGCGAGAGTCTCGCGAGAGTGTTGGCACGCCGGGAAGGGGCTGGCCAGGAAGCCCGACAAGGGGCAACTGACAACCCGACCCTGCAACCAGCGAAAGATGCACTCCGACATGACCGCCCGACACATCTACGTCGACGAAACCAAACAACGCACCTATGTGCTGGTCGCCAGTGTGCACGTCAGCGAAGACATCGACGCGCTACGTGGCGTTGTCCGCGATCTACTTCTGCCCCGCCAGCGGTACCTGCACATGAAGGATCAGCAGGCAGGACGCAAACGCACCATCGCCCAAGCGCTCGTCGACGCTGGCGTACAGGCCACCGTGTACCGTGCGGGACCGCATCACCAAACCCACAACGATCGCCGAGCTGCGTGCCTGCGCGCCCTAATCAACGACCTCGCCAACGGTCCCGAAACACTAGTAGTTCTCGACCGCGATGAAACCCTGGTCAGCTTCGACAACCAGCACCTCATCGA
Source organism: Mycobacterium kubicae (assembly GCF_015689175.1). NCBI lineage: Bacteria > Bacillati > Actinomycetota > Actinomycetes > Mycobacteriales > Mycobacteriaceae > Mycobacterium > Mycobacterium kubicae. Next base: position 24,185 of record NZ_CP065049.1, on the reverse strand, counting down.
ATACACCCGCGCCGCGAAATGCCGAGACACCCTCCGATACGAACACAGAAGCGCCAAAACCGAACTCCTGCTCGGTATCCCCGACGCCATCGCCTGGTGTTGGGCTAAAGGCGGCACCTGGCGACAGCAGATTGACAGGGCAGTCGTCCAGGTCCAAAACGTCTAGCCCCAACAAGCGCGAAGCCCGAGCGCCACGGTCGTCCGGCCGGGTCTCGGGCCCACTTCCTGAAGCTCAACGCAACAGGCTCCTCTGAGAATACCCGCCTATACCGGCATATGTCATCAGGACCAGACACCGACAACCAGAAACCACGACACCCAGGCTACTAGCTAGGCACGCTAGCCGTGCTAGCGTAGCTAAGCTAGCACGGCTAGCTACACTATCCAACGGAAGGTTACTTCATGCACGTGAATCGGCATGCCCTCGCAAACCAGAAGGGCGGCGTCGGTAAGACAGCCACAACCCTCGGCCTAGCTAGCGCAATCAGCCACCGGGGGGGCAAAGCACTCATCGTCGACATGGACCCGCAGGCCAATGCGACCGAAGGACTCGGCGTCTACACCACCGACGACCAGCTCACCACCGCCGACCTGATGGACCGCACCCAGCCCGGGTCGGCCATTGACGCTGTGATCGCCACAGACTGGGACGGCATCGACCTCATACCCGCACACCTCGACCTGTCCAACGCCGAATCCAGCGGAGCCTCCGACCTCGTTTTCCGCCTCGACGTCGCCTTCGAAGGCCTCGACCTATCCCCCTACGACGCCGTCCTTTTCGACTGCCCACCCAGCCTCGGCAAGCTCCTGTTCGCGGTCCTGCTCACCGTCGATGACGTCTACGCCATCACCGAACCCACCAAAGACTCCGTCAAAGGCGTCACCAGGCTCGAAACCACCGTCCAGAAAGTCAAAGTCCGCCCCAACCCCCGCCTCGAGCTCGCCAAAATCATCATTTCCCGTCGCCAAAACAAGGGCGAGCACATCGATCGCGAGCGCGAACTCCGCGCCGCCTACGGCGATCTCGTAGCCCACACCATCATCCCCGACCTCGGCGCCCGCCAGGACGCCCACAGCGCCGAAGTGCCGATCCACAAATACCGCGGCGGTCGATCCCTCAGCCTGCAAGTCGCCTACGACGACCTTCTCAACGAACTCGGCATCACCATCGGGGCACCCGCATGACCACCACCCGCAAACCCGCCATCACCCGCACAATCAGCCACCCAGCCGACACCATCCCGGACCGCCCGGCCGCAACCACCACCGAACCCACCAAACCATCCGCGCGCAGCGGCGGGTCCGAACGGCTCACCGAACAGCACAACGTCCGCATCCGCCCATCCGTCAAAGACCGCCTAGGCAAAGCCGTCGACAAGCTGCGCTACGAAACCGGCGACAGATCCATCAGCATCGCCTCCATCACCGATCAAGCGATCGACGTCTACCTGCGCGAACGAGGGTGCTAGCACAACTAGCTGTGCTAGCACACCTGCCTTCCATGAGCAAGGCGCACCAGACAAGGGCTGCTCCTTCCCGGCCCGGGACATTGTCCTCAACGGTGTGGTGGCGACTGTCAAGGCCATAGCTACTCCGCGGTCGGCAAGCCGAGCCTTGACAGCCACCACCACACCGGACAATTCGCCCTTATCCGGGAAGGGGCAACCAAGAAACAGCGCACGTGTCAGTAGGTAGTCCTACCGTGAGCATCATGGACGCGGCCGAACACTGGCGAGCATGGCTTGACCGATACGGCGACGATTACGCAACCGACGAGGAACGCCGCGCCGCATACCGCGACTTCAAAGCCAACCTCGCCGAGCTCACCGACGTGTTCTCAGCCGACGACGATCGCGGCAATCCGTAAACGGCGCGCCTCAACTTCTCGCCGCTGGCCGGCGTTTCCGGCCTCGTAAGCTGCGGCAGTCGCAGCCAGTTCGGTGCGGATTTCGACCTCTTCGTACATGCGGCCAACGCACTGACAGCCAGAGCTGCGTCTCGTCATCACACATGTCAGGCCACCGTGTACAGCTCGGCGACCGGCACATCGGGCAACACGTCGCACAACACCATCACTAGCGCGGAGGTCCGGGCTTCCCGGACCAACTCGGCCTGAGTCTCAGAATCAGGCAGCCGCCAGTGCTGTCGTCCCCATTCCGTGACCGTCCGTTCGGCCCAATCGTCGGCCAGCTCGGCTACGCGCAGCGCAACTTGCTCGGCGGCATCGTCGATGAACTCTTGACGCTCAGCGTCATCTCAGCCCGCTGGCAGCCGCAAATGCCGCTCCAGCAGCTGGGCCACCAACCTTGTGGGCACCAGATCATCCATACCGCAATTCTGCGCTCGCAGAGTACGTCTCGCGGTGTTGCCGGAGGCGACCGCCAGCCTGGTCACGAAAACATCACGCAATGGCGGCGTGTCACCGCCGAATTCAGATTTTGGCGGTACAGGATTAGGCCATGGCTGGACCAAATAGACCGGGCCGAGTTCATCTCGGCCCCCGTCATGTCATCACTATGCGTATCCCCGTAGCAGTGCGTGAAGCAGTGGACGCGGCCGCGGCGGCCCGCGGGATTGATCGATCGAGCTATTTGGCCGACGTAATCGCCGCACACGTCGGAAGGCCAGACCTCGTAAGGCATCTCGACAAGGAGGTTCTACAGCTGGCCATGTAACACGACGCCCCGCCGACCAATCCATTGGTTAGCGCCGAGGCCGATCTGACAGCTCAATAAACGGCGAAACCCCCGGCTGGCACCGAGGGTTTCCGCTTCCCCGAAGGGAACTGTCTTTTGCAGGACTGTTCTCACGGTAGCGCATACCCGTCTCGGGTTCCAGACGACGCGCAACACCGTGACATTTCCGGAATTGCTTGCCGGCCGTATCGCGGCTGTACCTCGGTGCGGCCGCGTCGTGGTGTGGTGTGTACGCGGCCGTGGGCGGCGCGGTTGGCGGCCGCCGACCATGATCGGCGCCGGCGATGCGACGCGGCGGTTGTCGCGGCGATCGTGCTCGAGCTCGGCGAGGCCCCCTATGCCGGGGTGCCGTGCTGGACCGGGCGGGCGGAGCGGTGGGCTAAGTGGACGGTTCCGGTGGCCTACGACTGCCGCTACGCCACCCAGGTGTGCCCGCTGATGCCGGGCAACCCGATCAGCCGCCAGGCGCTTTTGGCGGTGGCACAGGCGCGCGCCCGCTATGCCGATCACGCCACCGGGCGCAACTGCCGACCCTCTAACGAGCGCCTGGCCGCCGACACCGGCTACTCGGTGCGCACCATCCAGCGCGCCGATACCGTGCTGCGGCTACTCGGGGTAGCTACTGAGGTGCTGCGCGGGCGGCAGCGCACCCGTGGGGAGCGCCTGGCCTCCTGGCGGGTTGGGGACCGCGGCCGCGGCTGGGCGTCGGTGTGGGCGCTGCACGATCACCCGCAGCTCACCCGTCTTGTGCCTCGGCTGTCACCCCACCCGCGTAGCGGTCCCGTTAGGGATCAACCTTCCGGTCCAGAAGTGGTTACTACCGACCCCGGTGGCCCTGCGGGCCGCCGGCACCGCGGCGCTGCGCGCCGCCGGGCACCAGATGCCGGGGGCTCGGCGCTGGCGAGGGGCTGGCGCGCCGATGCGCACTGCCCGCCGTGGGCCCGCCGGCACAGCGCCGACGGGTGGGCGCCGCTGTTGGCTGGCCCGGCTGCGCATGGCTGGACCCCGCGCGATCTCAATCAGCTCATCACCGACTGGGCCGCGGTGACCGGCGCGCGCATCCCGGATCACCCGCGCAAGCCGATCGGGCTGTTGGGCGCCATGTTGGCCTGGCATGGCCGCGAGCGCCTCGATGAGCGCCCGGCCGCCCTCGACGAAGCGCGCGAAGCCGCCGAGCTCGCCGCGCACCGGGCGCACCTTGCCGCCCAGCGCGCCGCACACACGGACCATCAACGCGCCCGCGAAGCGGGCCGACGCGCACTGGCTAGCCCGGGGCATGCCGCGGCGCGCAAGGCGGCGGCCGAGGCCGCACAGCGCGGCGCCCACAAACGCAGCCAGGCCGTCGCCGAGGATGCCGCGGCCCGCGCGGCCGCCGTCGCCGCGGTCCGCGCGCACCGGCCGCGACCGCTGCGCTAGCGATTGTCGATCCCGTCGCCGCCGCAGCCCGGCCAGCCGTGGTGATCGCAACACACCACATCCAGGCGCGCCAGCCGTGCTAGCGGTGTTGCGTACACCAGCCAGTCGAGCAACCCGCTCACCACCGGGCTGGGCGCGGCGCACCAAATACTCGGTCAACCTCGCCTCGACACTCAATTGGTTTTGCGTTTCCTTCGCTTTTAGCGCCGCGGCGGGCGTGGTCCCATCATCAACCCGCGAAGTGGTGCCCAACCCGGTGTCGCGGTGAGGTGTGCGCCGGTAAGCGCGCCGCCGCGACGCCCGAAGCGCTTCGGTAGCCGCCCCAACTTTCGTCCGAAAATCGGTTTGTTAGCTGCGCTTAGCAAGCGTCGGTCTTGGCGGCTTGAGTGACGGTGGTGAGGTAGTCGGCCATGCTGATCTTTCCGGCCGCCAACGCCACCAGGCGGCCGATCTCGCCGGCCGTGGGGTGGTGGTCTTCCAGGACGCTGTTGGCGATGGCGTCGCGCACCGCGCGCCGATCCGCCGGCGCTAGGTCGGCGGACAGCTCATCGACCGTGCGCCACAGCCCAGCCAGCTCGTCTTGCTCGCTCACCGCCACAACCATCCACCCAACCCTTCCGCAGGTTTATCCGCCTCACCTTTTGCCAAATCCCCTGTACACCAGGGCCTTCCCTAAGCCCCTACTGTCCTATCCGGCCGAGAGTTACGAGGAATCGGTCGCCGTTGCTGGCCTATTGCGAGGTAGGTCAGGACAGCCTGACAACCCTGTCCGGACTTACCTTGCATTTTCCGCGATTCGTGTCAACGGTTCGTGAAAACTGGCCCGGCATCTCGCAAATTTGATCCACATATCGGCCTACTAATCCCACCTCGCCGGGGAGTTCCGGCTTAGGCGCAACCGGTTTCACCATCTATCGATGTGGAGCACGTTGTCGATAGCTGTGCGCGGACCAGGTCGGAAGTCGGTGCCGAGGGTGTAGGCAGTCGGTATCAGCGCGCCTTGTCGGACCGCATCGGGGATGTCCAGGACTTCGGCGACCTCATGCTCGTAGCGCAGGTGGAGGTCTGTCCACACGGTGCCCAACCCGCGCGCCCGGGCGGCGAGCATGTAACTCCAGACTGCCGGGAAAAGTGAGCCCCACATCGAGGCTTGCGTCGCGTCCGGTAACACAGCACTGCCTGGGGCGGTGATGCACGGGATCAGCAACACCGGGACACGATGCAAGTTCTCCGCGAGGTACTCGACACTGTTGGCGACCCGCTGCTGTGTGGGACTGAGATTGTCATCCGTCGTGAACAGTCCGTCTGCGTGAACAGCGGACTGTCGGTATTCGTCGAACGCGGCCCGGTAGAGCGTGGCGATGCGGGCACGCTGCTCGATGTCGGTGATGACCAGCCAGTGCCAGCCCTGCCGGTTCGAGCCTGATGGTGCTTGCAGGGCAATACTGACGCACTCCTTGACCACGTCCAGGTCAACGGGTCGATCGAGGTCGAGCCGACGGCGCACCGCCCGTGTCGTGGTCAACAACTCATCCGGAGAAAGGTTGAGGGTGAACGTCATTGCTCGATGATCGCAGCCGGTGCTCGATGCTGGAGCGCACGGCGCTGACACAAACTCGTCGGCCAACACATGCTGCCGAGCGGGCCCCGCCTATGCAAGTCGAGCAGCCGGGCCGAAATTGATCGTGGAGCCGCTGGCAGCGATGGTGGCGGTGATGCCGTCCATGGCGGTTGCCCATTCTCGGCTGATGACTGGTTTGAGGTGCCGGTGGTAGAGGATGGTGTTCCCGCCATTGCGGTTGAGCTTGAACCAAGCCGCGCTGCGGCTGGTGCGCTGACGGCTGAGTGGGCTCGGCTGCGCGTGGCGCATCGCGCCGTGGTCCCGGGTGACCGGAAACGTCTTGTCGGGGCGGCTGGGTGGGTGGTGGCTGTCGTAGAGCATCCAGTGAGCGATCGCATGATTGCCGGGGTTGTGCTCGTCGGCGGAAATACCGACTCGGCGGCACGCCTCGGCGAGGAATTCACGCCTTTGGTTGGTATCGCCGCTGGCGCGTTGTCGCCACACGGGTGAGGCGATGATCGCGGCGAGGCTGACGGCTTCGGGGTAGACGGCGGCGAACAGCCGTGACGCGGTGAACGTGTGTGGTTCGGTGCCGGGCGGGATGAGCAAATCCGCTCGCCGTGTCCAGTGACGCCAGGCATCAATGTTGGGCCGCTGGGGGTGGGCCCACAGGTGTCCGCAGATCAGGAATCCCGTCATCACGGCGTCGAAGACGGCGTGGCCGCCATAGCGGGTCACCAATCGCTGATGCTGGTGTTGGGCGCCCACGATGTCGGCGAGGCGCTCGCCGAGCAATGTGGCTGGCTGGCCCGCGTCCGGTGGGCCGATCCAGTAGTGGTGCTGGGTGCAGACGTAGCGGTGATGTGGCAGTAGTCGCAGCACGGGTCCACCGTCGTGGCGGGCATCGCAGCGCGGGCAGCCTGGTTGGGGCTGATGGCGCCACAGCGTCCAATCCGGAGCGGGGTTGCGTAATTCGGGCAGTGCTCGGGCTAGGTGGTTGGCTGGGCGGTCGGTGACTGTCGCGAGCCGATCGGCCAGTACGACGCGCCGTGTGCTGCCTGCTCGGGGGATGCTGAGCTGGTCCCAGAGTTCACGGGCGGGCAAGGTGTGCAGTGCTGCCAGCCGGTCCAGGTAGGAAGCGAGGGTTTCGTGTTGGGCCGGGCCAGCTGGAATCGGCAAAGCCGCCAGCACGATTAGCTCACTGCTCGACGCGTCGTGCGTGTCGGGGTGGCGCGTTCGGCGGCATAGTCGACGGGGACCATGTCAAGCAAGGCGCGGGTGATGTGCTCGCAGCCGTCCTCGATGGCAAGGATCGCTGCGCCGCGAATCAGGTGCGACAGGCTGCCGATCATGCCGCCGCTCCGTTGGTAGAGGTATTCGTCGAGTTCGATCAGACTGCCGCGGCGCTGCTGGTGTAGCCGCAGGGTGGATTCCATGGTGGCGATCAGCGCCCGCCATTGGGTGCGCTGATCGTTGGTGCCGTAGGCGAAGGCGGTTGCAGGGATGACGCTGAATCGGCCGGCGATCTGGCGGCCCCGAACCCCGGCGAACAGGCCGGCGGCTTCGACGTCGATGCCGGCGTAGATGAACGTTGCGGGTAGTCGCTCGGCGAAGTATTTCAGCTGATCAGACACCTCAGCACCAGCGCGGGTGGCCAGGTTGAGGTTATGCAGTTCATCCACGCAGACCAGTTCGACGTGGGTGCGGGTCGCCGTAGCACAGGCTGCCTCGACGATGTCGGTGATATTGGCGCGACTGGTGAAACTGAGCCCGAGAAAGCGGGCGAACTCCACAGCCAACATCCGGGCTGTCGCCGCAGGCGGAACGGTCACATACAGAACAGGCAGCCGATGCTTGTCGGCCGGATAGCGCTTTCGTGTATGACGCTCGTGGGTGCGCCCCAGTTGGGTCAGCGCGGTCGTCTTGCCGGTGCCCGACGCGCCGGACACGATCAGCCCACGCCGCGCCGAGACCTGATTGCGGTTGAGCTGCACCAAAAGCCGTGCAGTGCTGATGACCTTCTGGATCGTCGGCGTATTGGCCAACGGCAGGTCGGCGTGATAGATGCGACGGGCCTCGTCGTAGGCGTCGCGCTGGTCCGCTGACAACCGGCCCAGCGTTGCTGGGTCGAGCACCTCTACCGGTGCCGGTGCCCGATCTACGAACCGCCGCCACCCCTCCTTGGTGGTCAGCGGCTCTTCCGTCCACGCTTCGTCGCCGGCTGGCCGGGTCACCATCGGTCGGCCTCGACGTCGGCGTCGAAGACCCCGAATGGGATCACCGTGGCCAGCGGTTCATCGGCGGATTCGTCGTCGGGCTCTGCATGGACCGCCGTTGCCGGTGGCGCCGGTAGGCGGGGACGGTCGATCAAAGCCAAGCGGGTCCGGGCGGCGATGCGGTCGGTGCGGGTGTCGACCGGCCCGGCTTGGGCGCGGGTCAGTAGGTCGTCAAGTACCCGGGCGACCTCGGTTTCGTTACGGTCGTCTTGGCCCCGTTGGGCGGTGATGGTGCGCGCGTGGCGCCAGGTGAACTCGGCGAACGGGGCCGACACCATCGGTAGGTGTGTCCAGGGCACAGTCAGCCACCCATCGCGGGTCCGCACGAACACCCGGCTGACGTCGTAGGGGTCGTAGTGCACTTCCCACAGTCCCCGGCGGGCGTTGATCCCGGAGTGCTGCAGCCGATAGACACCCAGTTCGGGGCAATCATAGGTGCGGTAGTCGAGTCTGATGCCGTAGGCGTTGATCTGCCGCCAGCTCACCGGCAGCAACTCCAGGTAGTCCTCCCCCGACAGCGTCAGTGGGAGATAACCGGCCGCGGCCACCAATGCGGCGTACTTCTCGTTGGGGCTGAGCATCCGACGCGGGGCCAGCGGGTCGCGCAGCGCGTCGTGTGGGCGGTTCTGCCAGCCCGCCAGCAGCCACTCATCGAGCAGGTCCTGCAGCTCGGGCAGCGTCCAGGCTCCGGTCACGTCGCTGCCGCGGCGAGTCGGGTTCGACCCGGTGTAGGAGGCCACGTGCTGGCAGAACAATGTGTTGATCGCCGAAAACGTGGCCTCCACGATTGCCTTATCGGTCGGTGTGCGCGGGCGCGCCTGCTGTACCGAGATCCCCAGCTGCTCACAGGCTCGGGTGAACGTCTCGGAGACGAACACCTTCCCGCCGTCGATGGTGATCGTGTCCGGCACGATCACTGGCCGGGCCGCCGCCAGTTGCATCCGTGCGTCGATATCGACCAGCCGGGCGTGCGGCAGCACTGACGCCGACATCTGCAACGCCGCCGACCACCCCGGCCGCATCGGCTCGGGCACTACCATCTTCGCCAGGAGCAGGGCCGCGTCCACCGCCTTGGTCCCCACCGGGCGCAGGACCGCGGTCGGGATTGTGCGCGTCGCGATGTCGACCACGATCGTCAAGTCCGCCCTTGCCGGCGTTCCGTTGTCCAGCAAAACCATCACATCGATCGGGGTCGAATCGATCTGCACCTGTTCACCCGGCCTGGCCGCGAAGCTCGGCGTGAACATCCCCTGCGGGCGGTTGGCGGTCTGGCGGCGCGTGACCGCCGATCCGAAGGTGTGCCGGCCAGCGGCCAGCGACTCGACGAGCCGGTAGAACGCCGTGCGCGCTGGCAATGGCACAACCCCCGGTCCGTACTCGTCCTCGATCTTCCTCACCACCCGCCGCATCAGCCGCGACCGGGTGCCCGTCGACGTGTCGGTCTCAGCAGCCAGCACCTCGCCGACCGCGGCCACCACCCGCGCATCAGCCCGTCCTGTGGCCGCCCACTCCCGGGATGCCCGCTGATCTACCAGGCCCCACAAACCTTGTCGGGCATACCGCGCCCGGCGCGTCTGTACCGTGCGCACACCCACCCCAAGCTCGGCGGCCTTGGCTGCGTCGCGTTCGCCGAGCGTGGTCACCGCCGGGTCGAACCCATCACGGGCGGGCGAGTCCGGTGGCGCGTCCGGACTAAACCCGGTTTCAACCTCAATGACGTGGCGTTCCCACTCACGCGCCGCAGCGACCACCGCCGGTGGCAGGGTCTCTAACAACCCGAAAGGCTCAAGTCCACAGTCTTCTTCGTGACCCAGCACGGTGAACCCCGGCCACGACAGCAGATGCGTCAACAGCATCACCTGCTCAGCACCACCCACCGACCGCAGCCGCACCGATGTCCCGGCCAACGCCACCACCTGGTGCTCGACGCCGTCGAGCACCACCCAATCGCCCGGCCGCAGGACGCTTGGACGGTTGGTCAACTCCGCGCCCCAGCCACGGCGACCACACTCATCTCGCTCAGCGGGCAGGTCAGGTCCGCTGTCAGCGTCTGGCGCCACAGCAGGTGAAACAGCACTGGCAGCACCGCAATCGGGTCTCCAACTTTCGCCGCGCCGTGCATCAATCCGCGAGGTGTCGCGAATACTTCAACCAGCAACTGTGCGATCAGCGGATGGCCATGGCGCGGATGGCGATAGCCCGCCAGCCACCGAGTGTTAGCAGCCAGGATTGGCTCGACACTGCCGACCAGTCGGTACTCCCAACCCAATCGAGCGCACGCCCGCCGGGTCGCCTCGAATTTCGCCCGATCGCTATCGCGGCGTCGCTCGATCGGTCGGCAATCCATTACGACCGCCGAACCATCTGCGCGCCTCGCGAAATAGTCCGGGGCATGGCGCACTATCGAACCGCTAGCATCCGACCAGCTCAACCAAAACGGTTGCGCCGCAATCCCCACCACTGCCGGATCAAAATCCAGCAACATCACATGATCGCGTTCCAGCCATGACTCGAACCCAACATGGCCGGTCGTTGTTGCGCACCACCACCGACCGCTCAGATGACGCTGGCCTTTGCGGGTGGTGAACCGGCGCACCGGCAGCCCGTCCTCAAACGGAACCGCCGCGGCCTGATCCGGTGACAGCCGTTGGGGCACACCTTCGGCGGTAACCCAGCTCAACTCCGCAGTGTCCGACTCCGCGGCCACGTTCGCCGCGTCGGATAACACGACCGTCACAGCCAGCATTCTTCGCGATCAAACGCCCCTAGCCCCGCAACGACTCGCAACCTAACTCGGGACTTCGCAACTTTCTCGCAACCTAACCCCGAATTTCGCAACCTTGGCCCGTACGGGACACCTACCGGGCCACCGCCAGCAACCATTTCTCCCATCCCCGCGTGTCGCTATGGCACATTTGCACAAAGGTGTGCGAGGCTGCCTGCTGGCACACATCCGTGTGCCAGCAACGGCCACCCGGCCCGGGCGGCCTAACGGTGACGGGAGCAGGTGGCCGGTGTTGACTATCGCGAAGTTGTCGCGGTGGTCGATCAACTACTACAACGACACCGCGCGGGCGGCCGGCCAGGCCGCCAAAGACCTCCAGCGCGCGGGCGGCGGGCTGGGCGAGTACTACTGCGAGCACGACACCCGAACCCCGGTGTGGTTGTGCGCCGGCGACGCCCATAAGGCCGCCGACTTGGTCGGATTAACCGATGTCCAGCGCGCCGGCGGCGATGCCGATCCCGACGTGGTGGCGCGCTGGCTTGATGACGGAATCGCCCCCAACGGCGGGTGCGGGCGCGGGTTCGGCAAGCGCGGGGTGCATGGGTTTGATTTGACGTTTTGCGCGCCCAAGTCGGTGTCGCTGATCCGCGCGCTGCGCGGCGACGAGGTCGCCGACAAAGCCGTCCTGGCCGCGCACACCACCGCCATCGCCGAGGCCATGGAATACCTCGCCGCCCATGCCGGCTACACCCGGGTACACAACCCGGCCACCGGCGACAAAGACCTCGTTCGGCTGCCGGGTTTAGTGGCGATCGCCTACCAACACGAGACCTCACGAGCGGGGGATCCACACCTACACACCCACGTGCTGGTGCCCAACCGCCAAGCCCGCGCCGACGGCAAACTCGTCTCGATTGACGGCACGTCGCTGTATCACGAAGCCAAAGCGGCCGGGGTGATTTATCAAGCGACCCTGCGCCGCGAACTGCACCGCGCACTGGGATTGGAGTGGGCGTCCGTCGACCCGCAAACGGGGATGGCCGAGCTCGCCGGCATCACCGCGGCGAGCATCAGTGCGTGGTCGCAGCGCTCCAGCGCGCTGCGGGAGTGGGCCGCCAATAATTTGGTCGTCGTCGACGGCGCCAAGATGTCGGCGGCGCAGTTGGCGGCCGCGCAAAAAGCCACCCGCCCGGCCAAACCCGAACAACTCGCCTGGGCACAACTGGCCGCGATGTGGCGCGCCGACGCTCGCGGTCTGCGGTTCGATCGCGAAGCCTTTCAAGAGGCGCGGAAGTTGCGCCGCGCGCAGCGCGCCGCGGCCAAAGCACCTCTCAATCGCCGCCGGCTTTTGACGGCCGCCGAGGCGATGGACAAGGCGGCATTCACCCGCGCGGACCTCGTGGAGCTGATCGGCGCCCAACTACCCGTCGACACCGAACACGGCCCGCGACAGTTGGTGGAGGCCGCCGTCGACGTTCTCGGCCTGCGGCTGAGCGCACCGCGGGCCGCACATCAGCGCGAAGGCCATGAACGGTTCACCCTCGAAGCCTTCTTGGCCGAGGAACAAACCGTCCTGGGCCTCGTCGATGCCGCCGATCCCCGCGCCCAGCTGTGGGTGCGCGAGCACGACACCACCGGCTTGTCGGCGGATCAGGCCCGCGCCGTCACCAACATCGGCAATTCGGCGCAGCTGGTGTGCCCATTGAGCGCGCCGGCCGGCGCCGGCAAGACCACCTCGATGCGGGCGCTGGCGACCATGGCGCGGCGGCGTTTCCATGCCCGGGTGATCGTGGTCGCACCGACCGGCAAGGCGGTCGACGTCGCCGTCCGAGAAGGCGCCGCCACGACCGGCTACACCATGGCCAAAGCCCTCACATCACTTCAGGACGGCAGCTTGACGTTGGGGCATCTGGATCTGGTAATCGTCGATGAAGCCGCCATGGTCGGCACCGATGAGCTGCGCCGCCTGTTGACCGCGACCACCGCCGCGCACACCAAGACCGTCCTCGTCGGCGACGCCCACCAACTGGCCCCGGTGAAAGCCCGCGGGGGCATGTTCGCCCAACTCTGCGAGGATCTGCCCTGGACCCAGAAACTCTCCGAAGTTTGGCGGATGCGCGACCCCCAAGAGCGCTCGGCATCGCTGGCCGTGCGCGACGGGGGGCCGGCCCCGGTGCGCCGCGCCGTCGACTGGTATCGCAGCCACGACCGGCTGCACACCGGCGATCCGATCGCCATGGCCACCGACGCCCTAGCCGCCTACCAAACCGACGTCGCCGCCGGCCGCGACGCCCTGCTGATCTGCGACACCAAAGAGATGGCCGATGCGCTCAACCGGCGCATCCACGACGACACCATCAGCAGCCAGGCGCCCACGGTGAGCGCCGGGCGCGGACATCGCATCGCCCAAGGCGATCTGATCATCAGCCGGCGCAACGAACCCGACATCGCGGTGTACGACGCCGCCGACATCAACACACCCGCAGCCGATCCGGTGCGCAACGGACAACGCTGGCACGTCCTGGCCGTCGACCCCGACCACGACCGCATCGCCGCCCGGCGCCTCGACGACGGCGCCCGCACCGTGTTCTCCGGCGACTACCTCCACCAGCACATTCACCACGGCTATGCGGTCACCGTGCACTCGGCCCAAGGCGTCACCGCCGACACCACCCACGCCGTCCTCGGCGAAAACACCACCCGCTCATTGCTGTACGTCGCATTGACCCGCGGCCGCGAGTCCAACCATGCCTACCTGTATGAGCGGATCGCCGGCGAAACCGAACACGAACACGCCGAGCAACAGCCCGGTGTGCACGTGGCGCGCCGCGGCAGCGGCCGCCAGGCCGCCCAACTCGTCCGCAGCATTATCGGCACCCGCGACGAGCGGGCCCGCACCGCCCACGACATCGCCGACCAAGCCCAGGACCGCGAGCAGCTACCCGAGGGCGTCCAAAGCCTGCTGATCCGGCGCGCTAACGCCGTACAGGGGCGACGGGCCGCCTACCGGCATAGGCATGATCAGCGCGTCGAGCAGGCCCTCGAGCGCGACCGCTGGATCAACCAACACCTCAGCCGCGTCCGCGGCCACGACCAGGGCCTCGATTACGGCCTCGAACTATAGATGCATTCACGCTTTATGGAGCTTGGTGGTTGCCGCATCCGCGTCTTCACCCAGAAGAAGGGAACGAACCAGTCGACGCGGTCCGAAGGGCCGAAGCAGGTAACTGGCCGGGCGGGGTCGCACGCGTTGGGGCCACCAGAACCAGCGCCCGAGCAGCGCCGCGATGGACGGTGTCATCAGTGAGCGGACGATGAGGGTGTCGAACAGCAACCCGAGGCCGATCGTGCTGCCGGCTTGGCCGATGGAGCGCAGGTCGCTGGCGACCATGGACATCATGGTGAAAGCGAATACCAGGCCCGCGGCGGTGACGACGCCACCCGTGTTGCCCATGGAGCGGATGATGCCAGTCCGCAGTCCCGCGGCGATCTCCCCCTGGAAGCGTGAGACCAGCAGCAGGTTGTAGTCCGAGCCGACGGCTAACAAAATGATCGTCCCGAACACCGGCGCGATCCAGTTCAGGTCCAGGCCGACGATATGTTGCCAGACCAGCACGGAGAGCCCGAAAGCGGCGCCCAGCGACAACAGCACTGTGCCGACGATCGCCATGGAAGCAACGAGAGCTCGGGTGATGATCACCATGACGACAAAGATCAGCGTCAAGGCCGCCAACCCCACGAGCAGGATGTCGTATTTCGCGCCGGATTGGATGTCGTTGTACATCGCCGCGGTGCCGGTGAGGTAGAACTTGCCGTTGACCAGGGATGTTCCCTTCACAGCATGGTGTGCGGTTTCAAGTTCGGGTTTGACCGCTGAGATGCCCTGGGGTGTTGCCGGATCTGCAGCGTGGGTAATGATGAAGCGCGCGGCTTTGCCGTCCGGCGACAAGAACAGTTTCAGACCGCGCTGGAAATCGGGATTATCGAAGGCTTCCGGCGGCAGGTAGAAATAGTCGTCGGTCTTCGAGGCGTCGAAGGCCTGGCCCATCGCACTGGCCGTGTCGGTCATCCGAACCATTTGGGTGACGAGCCCCGAGAAGCTGCTGTGCATGGTCAACAGCGTCTCCCGCATCGATTTCGCGACCGCGATGATCGGCGGAAACTGGGCGAGCATTTGCGGCAGCACCGCATCAATGTTGTCCACGTCCTTCAAAAGCGCCTTCATGTTGTCGCTGAATTTGTCGACGCCGTCGATCGCCTCGAACACCGATCGCGCCGCCCAGCAGACAGGGATGTCGTAGCAGTGCTGCTCCCAATAGAGATAACCCCGGAATGGCCGGGCGAAATCGTCGAAATCCGCGAGATGGTCCCGCATCTCGTCGAGGGTGGCCTTCATCTCGTTCATGTCACCGACCATGTGATGGGTCGTATTGCTCACCTGGCCTAGCAGGCTATACATGCGCTGCATCGAGGCGATCATGGCCCCGAGGTCGTCGCTCATTTTGAGGATATCGGCCACGCGGTCTTTCATGAACTGCAGGTTTTCTTGTATCGGAATGGATTGCATGCTGACCTGGAAAGGTATTGACGTGTGCTCGACCGGATTTCCTAGCGGTCTGGTGATGCTTTGTACCATGGCGATGCCTGGTAGCCGGAAGATGTCCTTGGCGATCCTGTCCAGGACGATCATGTCACCGGAATTACGCATATCATGATCACCCTCGATCATCAGGATATCGGGATCCATCCTGGCCGGGATGAAATGGCGTTCCGCGGCGGCGTAGCCGATTTTCGACGCGAGATTGGCGGGGATGTAGAAGCGGTCGTTGTAGCTGAGTTTCATGCTCGGCATAATGAGCATGCCGACGATAGCGATAATCACCGATGTCACGAAGACCGGTGCGGGCCAGCGGACGGTGGCGGTGCCGATGCGCCGCCAGCCGTGCACCTTGATCGCTCGTTTCGGATCGAGCAGACCGAAGCGGCCGGCCACGGCCACAATGGCCGGCGCCACGGTCAGCGCGCCCGCGATCACCACCAGCAGCCCCAGTGCAGACGGGATGCCCAGCGCCTTGAAATACGACAACCGCGCCAGGTGCAGGCAGAATGTTGCGCCGGCAATCGTCAGCCCCGAGCCCAAGATGACGTGATAGGTCCCGCTAAACATCGTGTAATAGGCCGTGTCCGGATTGTCACCGGCCTGGCGCGCCTCCTGGTAGCGCCCGATCAGGAATATCGCGTAATCGGTTCCCGCGGCAATGGCCAGCGACGAGAGCATGGCGACGACGAACGTGGAAAACCCCAACAGCTGGTTATGCCCGAGAACCGCGACAACGCCTCTGGCGGTGCCCATCTCGAAGCCGACCATCACCAGAACAAGAAGCACCGTGCTCACCGAGCGATAGACGATGAACAGCATGATCATGATGACCACGCCGGTCACACCCATCATCTTGAGCATGCTTTTGTCGGCGGCCTCGTTCATGTCCGTACTGAGCGCTGCCGGACCGGTGACATATGCCTTTAAGCCGGGTGGCGGCGCCGACTTCTGCACGATCTGCCGAACCGCGTGGACGGAGTCGTTTTGTAATGTGCTGCCCTGGTTTCCGGCGATGTTGATCTGGACATAGGCGGCTTTGCCGTCCTGGCTTTGAACCCCGGCGGCAGTGAGCACGTCGCCCCACACGTTCTGGACATGCTGTACGTGTTCGGTGTCGGCCTCCAGCTTTTTCACCAAGCCGTCGTAATAGCGGTGCGCTTCGTCGCCGAGTTTTTTGTCGCTTTCCAGGACGACCATGACGATGCTGTCGGAATTGGACTCTTGGAACGTCTTACCGATTTGCTTGGCGGCGATCACCGAGGGCGCATCTGTTGGTGACGTCGACACCGCGTTGTTTCTTGCGACCGACTCGATCGGCGGCACGAGGACGTTCACCGCGATCGTCAGAAGCAACCAGACGAGAATGATCGGCCACGAAAACCGCTGCACCGCCCGCATGAATCTCGGGCGGGACGTGTGGTCGGAGTTCATGCCGCCTTCACCAAGCAGAAGGCCTGGGCGTGGTGCCCGCTGGCAGATTGCTGGTCTTTGACCTCACCGTTGACCGTGATGCGACACCCGATCGTGTCGCTGTTGCCCTGTGCCACCAAGTTGGCGATCACCGCCGGTACCGTCGTCGTGACCGTGTAGCTCCACGGCAGGCTGGCGAACTTCGCCCGCTCCGCTTCGGCATTCATGCCCAAATAGCTCACGCTTCCCGCGGTGTCGCTGGGCCCGAAAACCTCATACGTCACCCGCTTGACATGGAAAGGCACGATCATTGGGGCGCTGCGGGGCTGCGAAAAGATCTCGTCGGAGCCGAAAAGACCGCGAAGCCGTTCCACGCCCATCCCGCCAAGGGCAACTGCGGCCACCACGACCAGCGGTACCCACGCCCGCTTGAGAAAGACCAACATTCAAACCTTCTTCCCCTCCTGACAGCGTCACTATCAAGCAAATTGCTGCTTAAGCCCCGGGCCGCCGCATCGAGCGGCGGGTGTGACCGGCGGGGGCGCCGGACACCAGGCCGTATTTGTCACCTGGTCGGCCGCCCCATGATCGCGGCGCCGGTTGAGCAATGGCGCTTTCCCGGCGGCGCCAGCGACCTGCCATGACTGTATATACCATAGGGGGTATGGTATAAAAGAGTCATGGCAAGCGCAGTTCGCGGCGAGACGCCGCAGACGGTCGGTGGGGCCGGCCACAACTCGGACGACATCGTTGCCGTCCTTAACCGATTGCGCCGAGCGCAGGGTCAGCTCGGCGGAGTGATCGCGATGATCGAGCAGGGACGCAGCTGCAAAGACGTCGTCACCCAGCTGGCCGCGGTGTCTCGGGCCTTGGATCGCGCCGGCTTCAAAATCATCGCCACCGGCCTGCGCGACTGCATGGACCGGCCAGCTGCCGCACCTGGTGACAGGCCGACCACCTCAATCGATGAGCTGGAGAAACTGTTCCTGAGCCTGGCCTGACCCCAAACCGGAGGAGGCGAAAGCACATGACTCCCACCCGCGGGGATGACCGACCGTGTGTCCGTTTTCGTGGAAACGCCGGCTGGCTGCGGTCGCCGACAAAACCGCAGTGCCCATCGACTGGCAATTGATGAGTTTGGCCGTCCTCAACCAGGGGGCGAGAACTGCCGCCCCGCCAGCAGGCGCCGATGCGCGACACACAACAGATCGGCCGGCTGATGACCGCCAGCAATCGCGAACTGCTCCCGCGCAGGAATCTGTTTAGGTAAGGAAAGGTAGCGAAACCATGCACACGAATAAGAAGCTCGTGATTCTCGGTGCCGGCATCGGCGGACTCAGCGTCATCAAAGAACTCACCGAATCCGGCGTCCCTCTCGATGATCTCGACATCACCGTCGTCGACGAAGACTTCTCCCACTATCTGGGCTTCACCCTGCCATGGGTGATGCGCGGCTGGCGCGACCAGGACAGCGTGCCCATTCGCCCCACCGCCGACGCACTGTCCGGGCTCACGACCATCACCGGCTCAGTCGCCAGCATCGACCCGGTCGCGCGCACCGTGACTCTGGCCGACTCCACCGACATTGCCTTCGACGCATTAGTCATCGCCACCGGCGCCCGCAACGCCGTGGACAAGGTGCCGGGATTGGCGGCCGCTGTGGAGGGCGGCACCGCGGTGCACTATTACAGCGCCGACGCCGCCGCCGACGCGCACCGCGCCCTGCACAACTTCACCGGCGGCAAGCTGGTGTTCCTGGTGACCTCCCAGCCCTTCCGCTGCCCACCCGCCCCCTACGAAGGGGCACTCCTGGCCGCAGACCTGCTTAGCGAGAACGGCTCCCGCGACGCGACGCAGCTGTCGGTGTACAGCCCGGAAACCCAACCCATGCTCTCGGCGGGTCCCTACGCCGGCCAAGAACTCGTGGCGCTACTGGCCGAAAACAACATCGATTTTTACGGCGAACACAGCGTTGCGCACGTCGCCGACGCCGACACCCGGGTCATCGAGTTCCAGGACGGCACCCTCGCCGGGTTCGACCTGCTGGTGTTCATCCCCCCGCACGAACCGGCTATCGAGCTCGGCGGTGCGGGCTGGATCGGTGTCGATGCCACCACCATGGAAACCCAATACCCCGGAATCTTCGCCATCGGAGACACCACCGCGATCACATCGCCGTCTGGCCGGCCACTGCCCAAAGCGGCGATCTTCGCCAAAAACGGGGCCAAAGCCGCCGCCCAAAGCGCACTGCACTACCTGGAGATGACCGACCACACCGGCACTTTGTCGGGCGAAGGGTACTGCTACATCGATATCGGGGCACACTCCTCTGCCCAGGGCAAAGGAGACTTCTTTACCCTGCCCCAGCCCGCGATCCACCTCACCGCGCCATCGGTGGAGCTACACCACGACAAGCAGCAAGAAGAACACGACTGGCGAGCCCTCTGGGAACACCCCACCTCGGCCACGCGCTAGAACAACTTTCAGGAAGGTGTGAGGTCCAATGACGAATAACCACGGCTCGGCCATGATTGAGCGAGGAGCGTTTCAGATGCCACGGCCACAAGGGTGGACCCTGGAAAGAACCGTGCACCTCATCGCCGGTTCTGTAGTGCTGGTGACCTTAACTCTTGGCCGTGTGCGTTCAAAGCGATGGAGGATTCTCACTGGTTTTGTGGGAGCTAACCTGCTGCTCGACGCGGCGGTGGGCTGGTGCCCGACGAGCGTTTTGCTACATCGACTGGGCATCCCCACTACGGCCGAGCGGGCACTGCGTCCCAAGGTGTAGGCAGTGCCCGGCCAACTCATGAAAGCACTGCTATCGAATTGTCGCGGTCGCGGTTGTCGCTGGACACCCTCGATACTTGTGGTACCCGCACTCGCCTATGGTGCCAAGCACCGGGTCGGTGGTTCGTCAAGCTCGTCTGCGGCGCAAGTACAGCGAGCGGCTTTGTTTGTTTCGAATCTCGGTGGCAATACTGAGCGACAGGAATGGGGCCTGTCGGCGTGAGCCGGCCCCGGAAGGGAAGCTGATGACGTTGCACGTGCTGGTTCTGGGGGCCGGGTTCGGTGGTCTTGAGCTTGCCACGCGGCTATCGGAGTTGCTTGCCGATCAGGTGCGGGTGACGCTGATCGATCGCAACGATTCTTTCTTTTTCGGTTTCTCCAAACTTGACGTGCTGTTCGGTAAACGCACGCCCGACGACGTGCGCCTGCCGTATGCGGCGCTGACCAGACCCGGCGTCGACTTCCACCAAGAAGAGATCACCGCGATCGACCCGGAAAACCGCCACGTGCGTACCCGATCCGGTTCCTATCAAACCGATGTTCTGGTCGTGGCGCTCGGCGCGGAGTACGACCTAGAGGCCACCCCTGGTTTCACCGAGGACGGCTTCGAGTACTACACATTGGGCGGGGCGGAACGTCTGCGCGACGCGCTGCCGGCGTTCCAGGGCGGCAAAATCGTCATCAGCGTGCTCGGCGAGCCGTACAAGTGCCCACCGGCGCCGTTCGAGGCCGCGTTTCTGCTTGAGGACTACTTCGCCGGCCGAGGACTGCGCGACCAGGTCTCGATAACCGTGACGGGCTACATGGGCGCCCCGGTGCCCGTCGCCAAAGAGGTATCCGAGCCACTTCAGCAGCACCTGACCGCGCGTGGCATCACCTTCATGGGAAACCGCACGGTGAGCCGGCTGGACCCCGAACGCAAGTTCGCCGAGTTCGCCGAGGGCGAAGGAGTTCCATACGACCTTTTCATCGGCATCCCCGTGCATCGGGTGCCGGCGGTCATCGCCGATTCGGGGCTGGCGCCCGACGGATGGATTCCGGTGGAAAAAACCAACCTGGCTACCCGGTTTCCCGGCGTGTACGCAATCGGTGACGTGGCGGCCGCCTATACCGCCAAAGCGGGCCTTTTCGCCGAGCGTGCCGCGCAGTTCGTCGCCGATGACATCATCGCAAACCTGCGGGGCACAGCGGCGCCGCCTCCCTATGACGGGGCGGGCGACTGCTACATGGAGTTCGGGCGCGGTGAGGTCGGCAAGGTGCAGGTCAACTTCCTCAGCGGGCCAAAACCGACAGGCTCGCTAATCGGCCCGTCTGCCGAAATAGCTGACGAGAAAGCCGAATTCGCCCGAAGCCGCAAGGAACGCTGGTTCGGCGACGGCTGAGATCCGACCCCGCACACCGCTCACCCGTCGCAAGCATTGTCTCGTTTGTAAAGAGCCGAGACCGATCGGCTCCTGTCTCACTTCGGTGCGCAGACGGGCGGTCTGACAGTGGCGCGCCGGTAACATGGGATCCCAGCAGGAATTCCGCCAAGGCGATGGAGCCCCGCGGAGAGACAGAGAACGATCCTTTTACGTCTCAGCCGACGAGATATTCACCCGTACCCCACCTTTCGTGAGGATAGGTATGAGCAACGAACTATTTTCAGGCTTCAGTGAAGCCGGGTGGGATGAGGCACCCTGGGACGCCGAACCGACATTCACTCCTGACGAGTTGCAGATCCTGCTTAACCCAGCGTTATCGGCGGTTGAGGCCGCCGATCGCCTTGGGTGCGTCGAACACGACGTTCTCCGGTTGCGCCGAAGGGCCTGAAAGCATTCCGCTCGTCGATGGTTTCCTGAACGACTCCGATCTGCGGGCTTGGGTTGCGGCGAGTGCGCGTCGATGAGGAGCCCCCCGCCCGGCCATCAAAGCAACCCTGATCGTTGGTGTCTCGAATCTAGAGAAACGAGACTACCGTCCCGGCGCCACTCCCCCACGCTGAATCCCCAGTTCGCGGTGTCTCGTTTCTTGTCTCACACCGCGTGTCTCGAATCCGTGTCGTCGGTGGGCAATGAGACAGTGATCGGCATGACGGCGATCCTCGGCTACGCCCGGGTCAGCACTGCTGGCCAGGAACTTGACGCACAGCGGGCCGCGCTCGGCGCCGCTGGTGTAGATGCTGGCCGAGTGTTTACTGACAAGCTGTCGGGCTCAGCCAAGACGGCCCGGCCCGGTTTGGCCGCGATGCTGGATTATGCCCGCGCCGGTGACACCGTGGTCGTCACCGCCATTGACCGGCTTGGCCGCTCGGTCGCCGAAGTCACCCGCACCATCGCCGAACTTGGTGATCGCCGTATTATCCTGCGCGCCTTGCGTGAAGGAGTTGACACCGCCACCCCCACCGGGCGGGCGGTGGCCGCCATCATGGCCACCCTCGCCGAGCTCGAGCTGGAGTTGGCACGCGAGCGCCAGGCAGCCTCACGCGAATCCCGGCGCGCACGGCAGCTGCCGGCCACCAAGCCGACCAAGCTCACACCTGACCGGCAAGAACAGCTTCGCCGGCTGGCCGCCATTGGCGAGCCTGTCCGAGAATTGGCTGCTGCCTTCGGCATTGGGCGTGCAACCGCATATCGCTACCTATCTGACTCGGCGGGGGTCAGCGGGAGCAGCGGCGGCTGGTAAACGCTAGGGCGGAGCGTGGCGCGGCGGACCGAGCGGAGAGCTCAACGCCAACATCGGCGATCGCGAATATGGCACGACCACAAATGCGCTCACCGGCGAGAGCAACCGCAGCAGTCGCGCCAGCACATCGCGGCCGGTTCAACACGGAATGATGTCGGCGCCGCGGTCTATGGTTGATCCGTTGGTTTCTGGTTGTACTGCGATGGATCGTCCCGTCGTTGGGGAGTGAGCGCGAAGAACGCGGCGGCGTAGAGTTCGAGGATGTCGGCGAGGTCCACAAGTGAGGCGGTCGTCGCTGCCGGTGGCTTTGGATTCGGTGATGGCGTCGGCGGAGCGGTTGCGGGTCTCGATCCAGCCGGCGGGCAACGGTTTTGGACCACAGATTGCGCCCGCCGATCACTGCTTGGGGCGGGGAGTTCGCGACCAGATGCACCGAAGCCGGGCCAGGGCTGGTCACCTGGGTGATTCGACGCCCGGGGCCAATGGACTCGAACCCCCTGCAAGAAGGTAAGGACATTCAGATGACCTCATCCAGTGACAGGGACTCGCGCCCACAGAAGTCCACGCCAGGCCACCCCGATGGTGACGAGCACGCCCACGGGCCACGGATCGGCAGCGCGGGTGAGCGCCACCAAAAACCGTTGATGATTGCTTTCGCGTTGACCGCCACCTACGCCGGCGTGGAGGTCGTCGGCGGGATCGTCACCGGCTCGCTGGCGCTGATCAGTGACGCGGCCCACATGGGGACGGACGTGCTCGGGCTCGGACTTGCCCTGACCGCGATCTACTTGGCGAAACGCCCGTTCGCTGGGCAGCGCACCTACGGCACGTACCGATTGGAGGTGCTGGCCGCTGTCATCAACGGTCTGCTGTTGTTCGGCGTCGCGTTCTACGTCCTCTACGAGGCGGTACAGCGCTTCATGAACCCGCCGGAGGTGCTTGGGTGGCCGATGTTCGTCGTCGCCACGGTGGGGCTGGTGGTCAACATCATTTCGTTCCGCCTGCTCACCAAGGGGGCCAAGGAGAGCCTGAACGTCAAGGGTGCCTACCTCGAGGTCATGTCCGATATGCTCGGTTCGATCGGCGTGATCGTCGGTGCGGTCGTCATCGCGGTCACCGGATTTCGCTACATCGACGCCATCGTCGCGGCGGCGATCGGCCTGTTCATCCTGCCACGGACGTGGCAGCTCATGCGACAGGCGTTGCGGATCATCATGGAGGTGGCGCCTCCTGGCGTGGACGTCGCCGCCGCCAGCCGGGAGCTGGCCGCGATCCCCGGTGTCCGTGACGTCCACGACCTGCACATCTGGACGGTCACCAGCGGCATGGAGGCCGCCACCGCGCACCTGGTAATCACTGATCGTGCCGACTGGCACGCGGTGCTGGACTCGGCTCGGCAACTCCTCGCCGACCGGTATGGCGTCACCCACCCCACGATCCAGGTCGAGCCCCCCGACCACGTGGAGGAATCCGCTGCCTTCTGACCGGTGGGGCTTCGGCTGGGCTCATGCGGGTACCCCGCACCGTCATCCGGCAGAACCTGCTGGCCAGTCTCGGCGTGGTAGCCCTGGTCATCCGCGCCACGGTGTTGGGGCTTAGCATTGGCTGCCGTGCTGGTCCACGACCGGTCAACGCTCATCGTGTCGCTAAGGCGCGACGCCTGCTCGGGTGCCGGCGAAGCAACCATGCCGCGGTAAGTTACTCGGCAACCCGGCGACCGGGGCCGGCACATATCCGCTATGCGGCTGTCATGCGGCGAAAGTGGGCGAACAGCGTTGGCCTGCCCTCGGTCATGGCCATCCCCCGCAGGCGACGGACTTGCGGGGGAACGCTCGAGCCCCATTCGACGTTGGGGTGGTATGAGCAGAGAACGCGGACACCGACGCAAGGGACTATTCGGCTGGCTGCGCGACAGCCTTGGACACGGCTACCGCGATGAGCACGGCGGCGGACACGGCTACCGCGATGAGCACGGCGGCGGACACGGCTACCGCGATGAGCACGGCGGCGGACACGGCTACCGCGATGAGCACCGCGGCGGACACGGCTA
>NZ_CP065048.1 GCF_015689175.1 Mycobacterium kubicae | reverse complement strand
GGCCCACAGGTGTCCGCAGATCAGGAATCCCGTCATCACGGCGTCGAAGACGGCGTGGCCGCCATAGCGGGTCACCAATCGCTGATGCTGGTGTTGGGCGCCCACGATGTCGGCGAGGCGCTCGCCGAGCAATGTGGCTGGCTGGCCCGCGTCCGGTGGGCCGATCCAGTAGTGGTGCTGGGTGCAGACGTAGCGGTGATGTGGCAGTAGTCGCAGCACGGGTCCACCGTCGTGGCGGGCATCGCAGCGCGGGCAGCCTGGTTGGGGCTGATGGCGCCACAGCGTCCAATCCGGAGCGGGGTTGCGTAATTCGGGCAGTGCTCGGGCTAGGTGGTTGGCTGGGCGGTCGGTGACTGTCGCGAGCCGATCGGCCAGTACGACGCGCCGTGTGCTGCCTGCTCGGGGGATGCTGAGCTGGTCCCAGAGTTCACGGGCGGGCAAGGTGTGCAGTGCTGCCAGCCGGTCCAGGTAGGAAGCGAGGGTTTCGTGTTGGGCCGGGCCAGCTGGAATCGGCAAAGCCGCCAGCACGATTAGCTCACTGCTCGACGCGTCGTGCGTGTCGGGGTGGCGCGTTCGGCGGCATAGTCGACGGGGACCATGTCAAGCAAGGCGCGGGTGATGTGCTCGCAGCCGTCCTCGATGGCAAGGATCGCTGCGCCGCGAATCAGGTGCGACAGGCTGCCGATCATGCCGCCGCTCCGTTGGTAGAGGTATTCGTCGAGTTCGATCAGACTGCCGCGGCGCTGCTGGTGTAGCCGCAGGGTGGATTCCATGGTGGCGATCAGCGCCCGCCATTGGGTGCGCTGATCGTTGGTGCCGTAGGCGAAGGCGGTTGCAGGGATGACGCTGAATCGGCCGGCGATCTGGCGGCCCCGAACCCCGGCGAACAGGCCGGCGGCTTCGACGTCGATGCCGGCGTAGATGAACGTTGCGGGTAGTCGCTCGGCGAAGTATTTCAGCTGATCAGACACCTCAGCACCAGCGCGGGTGGCCAGGTTGAGGTTATGCAGTTCATCCACGCAGACCAGTTCGACGTGGGTGCGGGTCGCCGTAGCACAGGCTGCCTCGACGATGTCGGTGATATTGGCGCGACTGGTGAAACTGAGCCCGAGAAAGCGGGCGAACTCCACAGCCAACATCCGGGCTGTCGCCGCAGGCGGAACGGTCACATACAGAACAGGCAGCCGATGCTTGTCGGCCGGATAGCGCTTTCGTGTATGACGCTCGTGGGTGCGCCCCAGTTGGGTCAGCGCGGTCGTCTTGCCGGTGCCCGACGCGCCGGACACGATCAGCCCACGCCGCGCCGAGACCTGATTGCGGTTGAGCTGCACCAAAAGCCGTGCAGTGCTGATGACCTTCTGGATCGTCGGCGTATTGGCCAACGGCAGGTCGGCGTGATAGATGCGACGGGCCTCGTCGTAGGCGTCGCGCTGGTCCGCTGACAACCGGCCCAGCGTTGCTGGGTCGAGCACCTCTACCGGTGCCGGTGCCCGATCTACGAACCGCCGCCACCCCTCCTTGGTGGTCAGCGGCTCTTCCGTCCACGCTTCGTCGCCGGCTGGCCGGGTCACCATCGGTCGGCCTCGACGTCGGCGTCGAAGACCCCGAATGGGATCACCGTGGCCAGCGGTTCATCGGCGGATTCGTCGTCGGGCTCTGCATGGACCGCCGTTGCCGGTGGCGCCGGTAGGCGGGGACGGTCGATCAAAGCCAAGCGGGTCCGGGCGGCGATGCGGTCGGTGCGGGTGTCGACCGGCCCGGCTTGGGCGCGGGTCAGTAGGTCGTCAAGTACCCGGGCGACCTCGGTTTCGTTACGGTCGTCTTGGCCCCGTTGGGCGGTGATGGTGCGCGCGTGGCGCCAGGTGAACTCGGCGAACGGGGCCGACACCATCGGTAGGTGTGTCCAGGGCACAGTCAGCCACCCATCGCGGGTCCGCACGAACACCCGGCTGACGTCGTAGGGGTCGTAGTGCACTTCCCACAGTCCCCGGCGGGCGTTGATCCCGGAGTGCTGCAGCCGATAGACACCCAGTTCGGGGCAATCATAGGTGCGGTAGTCGAGTCTGATGCCGTAGGCGTTGATCTGCCGCCAGCTCACCGGCAGCAACTCCAGGTAGTCCTCCCCCGACAGCGTCAGTGGGAGATAACCGGCCGCGGCCACCAATGCGGCGTACTTCTCGTTGGGGCTGAGCATCCGACGCGGGGCCAGCGGGTCGCGCAGCGCGTCGTGTGGGCGGTTCTGCCAGCCCGCCAGCAGCCACTCATCGAGCAGGTCCTGCAGCTCGGGCAGCGTCCAGGCTCCGGTCACGTCGCTGCCGCGGCGAGTCGGGTTCGACCCGGTGTAGGAGGCCACGTGCTGGCAGAACAATGTGTTGATCGCCGAAAACGTGGCCTCCACGATTGCCTTATCGGTCGGTGTGCGCGGGCGCGCCTGCTGTACCGAGATCCCCAGCTGCTCACAGGCTCGGGTGAACGTCTCGGAGACGAACACCTTCCCGCCGTCGATGGTGATCGTGTCCGGCACGATCACTGGCCGGGCCGCCGCCAGTTGCATCCGTGCGTCGATATCGACCAGCCGGGCGTGCGGCAGCACTGACGCCGACATCTGCAACGCCGCCGACCACCCCGGCCGCATCGGCTCGGGCACTACCATCTTCGCCAGGAGCAGGGCCGCGTCCACCGCCTTGGTCCCCACCGGGCGCAGGACCGCGGTCGGGATTGTGCGCGTCGCGATGTCGACCACGATCGTCAAGTCCGCCCTTGCCGGCGTTCCGTTGTCCAGCAAAACCATCACATCGATCGGGGTCGAATCGATCTGCACCTGTTCACCCGGCCTGGCCGCGAAGCTCGGCGTGAACATCCCCTGCGGGCGGTTGGCGGTCTGGCGGCGCGTGACCGCCGATCCGAAGGTGTGCCGGCCAGCGGCCAGCGACTCGACGAGCCGGTAGAACGCCGTGCGCGCTGGCAATGGCACAACCCCCGGTCCGTACTCGTCCTCGATCTTCCTCACCACCCGCCGCATCAGCCGCGACCGGGTGCCCGTCGACGTGTCGGTCTCAGCAGCCAGCACCTCGCCGACCGCGGCCACCACCCGCGCATCAGCCCGTCCTGTGGCCGCCCACTCCCGGGATGCCCGCTGATCTACCAGGCCCCACAAACCTTGTCGGGCATACCGCGCCCGGCGCGTCTGTACCGTGCGCACACCCACCCCAAGCTCGGCGGCCTTGGCTGCGTCGCGTTCGCCGAGCGTGGTCACCGCCGGGTCGAACCCATCACGGGCGGGCGAGTCCGGTGGCGCGTCCGGACTAAACCCGGTTTCAACCTCAATGACGTGGCGTTCCCACTCACGCGCCGCAGCGACCACCGCCGGTGGCAGGGTCTCTAACAACCCGAAAGGCTCAAGTCCACAGTCTTCTTCGTGACCCAGCACGGTGAACCCCGGCCACGACAGCAGATGCGTCAACAGCATCACCTGCTCAGCACCACCCACCGACCGCAGCCGCACCGATGTCCCGGCCAACGCCACCACCTGGTGCTCGACGCCGTCGAGCACCACCCAATCGCCCGGCCGCAGGACGCTTGGACGGTTGGTCAACTCCGCGCCCCAGCCACGGCGACCACACTCATCTCGCTCAGCGGGCAGGTCAGGTCCGCTGTCAGCGTCTGGCGCCACAGCAGGTGAAACAGCACTGGCAGCACCGCAATCGGGTCTCCAACTTTCGCCGCGCCGTGCATCAATCCGCGAGGTGTCGCGAATACTTCAACCAGCAACTGTGCGATCAGCGGATGGCCATGGCGCGGATGGCGATAGCCCGCCAGCCACCGAGTGTTAGCAGCCAGGATTGGCTCGACACTGCCGACCAGTCGGTACTCCCAACCCAATCGAGCGCACGCCCGCCGGGTCGCCTCGAATTTCGCCCGATCGCTATCGCGGCGTCGCTCGATCGGTCGGCAATCCATTACGACCGCCGAACCATCTGCGCGCCTCGCGAAATAGTCCGGGGCATGGCGCACTATCGAACCGCTAGCATCCGACCAGCTCAACCAAAACGGTTGCGCCGCAATCCCCACCACTGCCGGATCAAAATCCAGCAACATCACATGATCGCGTTCCAGCCATGACTCGAACCCAACATGGCCGGTCGTTGTTGCGCACCACCACCGACCGCTCAGATGACGCTGGCCTTTGCGGGTGGTGAACCGGCGCACCGGCAGCCCGTCCTCAAACGGAACCGCCGCGGCCTGATCCGGTGACAGCCGTTGGGGCACACCTTCGGCGGTAACCCAGCTCAACTCCGCAGTGTCCGACTCCGCGGCCACGTTCGCCGCGTCGGATAACACGACCGTCACAGCCAGCATTCTTCGCGATCAAACGCCCCTAGCCCCGCAACGACTCGCAACCTAACTCGGGACTTCGCAACTTTCTCGCAACCTAACCCCGAATTTCGCAACCTTGGCCCGTACGGGACACCAACCCCCAGCTGCACCAACCGTTCTCAAGCACCCCAGACACCACACACCTCTTGCATTAAGGTCACGGTTTCTTAAGAACCGGCCCATCTGTGTGGGACAGATCGTCTCTGAGGTCTCTAGCGTGCGCCTGGAAAGGGACGGCACTGCAGTGACGATGACGATGCATAAGCTCACTGCCGGCAACGGGTATGAGTACCTGATCCGGCAGGTCGCTGCTGTGGATGCTACGGCCCGCGGGCGGGCACCGCTGATCGATTACTACTCGTCGAAAGGTGAGTCTCCGGGCCGGTGGGTGGGGTCTGGTTTGGCGTCGCTGCAATCCACTGGGGCGCGCCAGGTTTCAGCCGACGATGTGGCCAAGGTATGGGCGGTGCCGGAGGGTTCCCAGGTCACCGAAGCTCAAATGAAGGCGTTGTTCGGCGAGGGGCTGCATCCCAACGCCGATGTGATCGCTGACTATGTGACCGCACGCGGGGTGCACGGTCTCGCGGCGATCGAGGCCGCCAAACTGGGTCGCAAGTTCTATATCCGCGACGGGGAAACCACGTTTGCCCGCGCCCTGGCAGTGGCCTACCGCGACCACAACGAACAAGCCGGTAGGCCATCAGCCGCGTCCATCGACGCGCCCACCCGCGCCGCGATCCGCACCGTCGTCGCGCGCAGAATATTCGCCGAGCAATACGGCCGCGCGCCCGCTGACGATCGTGAACTGACTGGCTTTATCGCGCGAGAAACCCGCGCCCGCACCACCGCGGTCGCCGGCTACGACTTGACGTTTTCGCCGGTGAAGTCGGTGTCGAGCTTGTGGGCGATCGCGCCGCGCGACGTCGCGAAAGTCGTGGAGGAATGCCACGACGCGGCGGTGACCGATGCGCTGGCGTGGCTGGAAACGCACGCCGCGCTCACCCGTTCCGGTACTGATGGTGTCGCCCAGGTCGACACCACCGGACTCATCGGAGCCGCGTTCACCCACCGTGACTCCCGCGCCGGCGACCCGGATCTGCACACCCATGTGGCGATCTCCAACAAGGTCGCCACCGTTGGCCCTGATGGGGTGCTGCGCTGGTTGGCATTGGACGGCCGGCCGATCCATCAGTTCACGGTCGCAGCTTCCGAGCTGTACAACACGCGGCTGGAGGCCCACCTGGGCGAGCGGCTGGCGCTGCGGTTCGCCGACGTGGCGAGCGAGGGCCGCGGCAAGCGCCCGGTGCGCGAAATCATCGGCATGTCGACCGAGCTGATGGCCGCCTGGTCCTCGCGGCGACTGGCGATCGAAGCCCGCACCGCCGAGCTCGCCAAGCAATTCCAGGTGGCCCATGGCCGCGAGCCCACGACCGTGGAAGCCATCGGGCTGGCCCAACAAGCGACCCTGGAAACCCGCGAGGCCAAACACGAACCCCGATCGCTCGCCGAGCAGCGTCAGACATGGCGCGGACAAGCCATCGAAGTCCTGGGCGGGGCGCGGGAACTGACCGCCATGCTGGGCAAGATTTTGTCCACCTCGTCCCGGCAGCTCGACGCCGTCGACGACGATTGGATCAAGGCGGCTGCGACGAAAGTTATCGCCACGGTGGCTCGGTCGCGGGCAACCTGGCAGCGCCACCACGTGCTCGCCGAAGCGCAGCGCCTCGTCCGGAGCAGCGGGCATGCCACCAACGCGACGTTGGCCGATCAGATCACGCAGGTCGCGTTGTCCGAGCCGCTGTCGGTGGCCCACATCGACCTCGACGACGGCGACATGGGTGAACCGGCGCCGCTGCGCCGCCGCGATGGAACCAGCGTCTACACCCGCCACGGCAGCACCACCTACACCTGCCATGAGGTACTGGCTGCTGAGCGACGCATCCTTGCTGCTGCCCGCCAGCTCGGCGGCCGCACGGTCGCCGACAGCGATGTCGAGCTGGCGCTGGCTGATTCGGCCGCACGCGGAAAACACCTCAACGAGGGCCAGGTCGCCCTGGTCCGCGAGATGGCCACAGGGGGGCGGCGGCTGGCCTTGGCGCTGGCTCCGGCCGGCAGCGGCAAGACGACCGCGATGGCCGCGCTATCGCAGGCTTGGCGCTCCTCGGGCGGTATCGTCCTCGGTTTGGCCCCCACCGCGGCGGCCGCCATCGAACTCGGCGCGGATCTGTCAGCCCCCACCGACACCATCGCCAAATATGTGTGGTCGGCCGCCCCAGGCGGTTCGTCTCGCCCCGCTGCGCCGCAGTGGTTCACCACGGTCGGCCCCGACACGCTGCTCATCATCGACGAGGCCGGCAAAGCCGGAACCGTGGAACTTGATGCGGTGATCGCCCACGCGTTAGCGCGCGGCGCCAGCATCATCCTCATCGGCGATGACGGCCAACTCGCGTCCATCTCCGCTGGCGGTGTGCTGCGCGACATCGCCCAGGAAACCGGCGCACTGACGCTGTCTGAGTTGGTGCGCTTTGGCTCCACCGCGGAAAGCGCAGCCACCCTGGCGATCCGCAACGGTGACCCCACCGGCCTCGGGTTTTACATCGACCACCAGCGGGTGCACGTCGGTGCTGATCAGACTGCCGCCGACATGGCCTACACCGCGTGGGCCGCCGACCTGGCTGCTGGCCGCGATTCCTTGCTGTTGGCGCCCACCAACGACATCGTCGATACCCTCAATGCCCGCGCTCGCCTGGATCGCCTCGCCGCCACTGGCGGGCGTGTGGGCCGGGAAGTCATGTTGTCCGATGGGCTGGCCGCCTCGGCGGGTGATGTGATCCGCAGCCGCGAGAATGCCCGCGGTCTGCGGCTGGGTCGCACCGATTACGTGCGCAATGGCTATCGCTACACGGTTCATCGGGTGCGCGCCGATGGGTCGGTGATCGCCACCCATCTCGATTCCGGTCAGCGCATCACCTTGCCCGCAGACTACGTAAAAACCCACGTCACCCTGGGCTATGCGGCCACCGTGGACCTCACGCAAGGCCTGACTGCCCAGTACGCCTGCCATATTGTCGGCGGCGGCCATCTCACCCGCCAACTGCTCTACGTGGCCTTAACGCGTGGTCGCGTCGAAAACCACATCTACCTATCCACCGCCGAGTCCGACCCGCATCGGGTGTTGTCCCCCAAGGCAACTCACCCCGAAACCGCCGTCGACGTCTTGACGAAAACCCTGGCCCGCGACGATGCCCAGGTCTCGGCCACCACCGCCGCACGCCAGGCCCGTGACCCGTTCGTGCGGTTGGGTCCGGCCGCGGCGATGTATCACGACGCCTTGGGTCGGGCGGCCCACCACGTGGCGTCCCCGGCGCTGCTGGCGCAACTGCACCTCACCGCCGATCAGCTCTACCCGGGTTTGACCCGCGCCGAGGCATGGCCGGTGCTGTGCCAACACCTGGCTCTCGTCGCCGCCGATGGGCGTGACCCGGTGGCCACGCTGAGCGAGGCCGCCAACGTCGGTGAGCTGTTTAGCGCTCACGATCCCGCTGCGGTTCTGGACTGGCGCATCGATCCCACCGGTGGACACTCGGCCGGGATCGGGCCGCTGCGGTGGCTGCCCGCCACCCCCGCATTGTTGGCCGACGACCCCGAGTGGGGCGATTACCTGGCCCGGCGCGCAGCGCTGGTCACCGAGTTGGTTGATGAGATCCGCGAGACCGTCATCCACCACTGGACGCCGGCGACCGCACCGGCGTGGGCCAAGCCCGTGCTGGCCGCCAACCGGCCCCTTGCCGCTGAAATCGCGGTCTTTCGCGCCGCCCACCACGTCGCTGTCGACGACACCCGACTGTTGGGGCCACCGCAGTACGCCGTGCGCGCCCGCGCCATCCAGGAACTGCTCGAAGAACGTGCCCAAGCGGTCGTGCGCACCCAGAACCCGCACACCCGCCGCTTTGAGCAGCTCATCGACTCCATCGACCCCCGTATCCGCGCCGACGGGTACTGGCCGCAACTGGCTGCGCGCCTGACCGAAGCTGCCATGAGCCGCCCCGATCTGCCTGTCCTGGTTCGCGCGGCCGCCACCGAACAACCCCTGCCCGACGAGCTGCCCGCCGCCGCGCTGTGGTGGCGACTTGCCGCCGAACTCACCCCCGCGGCCGCCCTCGACACTCCCGATGCCGGTCTACGCCCGGCCTGGATTACCGACCTGCACAACGTTTTTGGATCTGCGGCCGCCGAATCCATCATCGCCGACCCGGCCTGGCCCGGCCTTGTCTCGGCGGTCAATGCCGCCGACCCCACCCGCTGGACCCCCGCCGGCCTGTTGCATGTCGCCGCCGAACACCTCGCCGACGTCGACCCCGACCACACCATCCCCGCCCACCAATACGCCCGCGCCATCACCTACACCGTCGACCTGATCGGCGGCCACCACGACAACACCGAGCACCCACTCCCCGACCAACCCCCACTGCACCCCGAGGAAGAAGAACAACTTCCCCCCGACCCGCTCGGCGAGCAGCGCATCGACACCGGCGCCGCGCTGGCCGGCCGCGACGTCGACGAGCTGCCGCACCATCGTGGTGGCCAAGAGATCCCGTTGGGCGGCCGTGACGCCGGTCTGGACTTCGCCGACCTGCGACCCGACCGTCCGGTTGAGCCGTTACCGTTGCCGGCCGCGATGGCCGACGCGCGCGCACTGCGCAACGAATTCGTCGCCAGCACAGCGGACTTGGCTGCCTTCGTTGATGCAGTGCGCAACGACCGCGGCCCGGCGATGTGCGCGGCCGCCGCCCAGATCGTCGAGCTGCGGGCCCGCGCCGATGCCGACCGCCCCTATCTACTCGCGGTCCAAGACGTCGTCGCCCAATGGGCCGATGCCGAAGCCGACTACGAAGCCGCGCACACCAGCCTCGCATGGGCACGCACCCAACTCGCCGAACTGCAGGCCCAGCCCGATGCCGACCCGCTCGACATCGCCTCCGCCACACTCGACATCCAGCTACGCGCCATGGCCTTACCCGAGATCACGCCCGCCGAGCACTACCACGGGCCACTTGCAGAAGCACTCGCCGCCCGAGCCCAGGCCGCCGGCGGACCCGATCGCATCATCAGCGGCGCCGACGTCGACGCGCTGCTCGCCCGCACTCGCGACGTCGACCACCAGGCCCTGCAGGTGGCGCGCCGCCACCACCATCAGCTGCTCGCGCAACTTGACCGTGCTGAAGCGGCCGCCGCCCTGGCCTTCGCCGCCGCCGAAACCCGCTCCACTGAATATCTCAGCGCCCAACGCCACGACCTGG
This sequence comes from Mycobacterium kubicae, assembly GCF_015689175.1. Lineage (NCBI taxonomy): Bacteria > Bacillati > Actinomycetota > Actinomycetes > Mycobacteriales > Mycobacteriaceae > Mycobacterium > Mycobacterium kubicae. The sequence continues at coordinate 20,905 of NZ_CP065048.1, read as the reverse complement.
CCACCGAGCTACGCGTGCTCCAAGCCGCCAGCCGCTACCACCCCCAACGGCCCCTGCGCCTTGCCCCCGGTGCCATCGGCGACCTGCCCCCAACCACCGCCGCCGCGCTCACCAGAACAGCCCGCCTGCCCTTCGCTGTCACCGTCATCGACGCCCCACACTCGACCGAGCGCCGCGCGGCCCTACACACCCTGCACAGCGCAGCAGCAGCCGCCGACCGCAAAATCCTGTGGTGCAGCCCCACCCGCGACCAGGCCGAGCGTGCCGTCGCTGATGAGCTCGCCGACACCGCCGCCAACATCACCGAAGCCCGCACCCACATCACCACCAGGCAGTGGCAATTGCCCCCGGGCGCCCTGCTCATCGTCGAAGACGCCGCCACCGCCGACCCGGCAGTGCTGGCCGACCTCGCCGAACACGCAGCCACCACGCAGGCTGGCCTCATCCTGCTCGACACCACCGGCCGCCGAACATGGCCCCCGCAGCCCTCACAACGGCTCCTGGGCCTGCTGCACACCGAATTGCCCTGGACCACCACCCTCGGTGACCACACGCCATCTGACACCGCCCCACGCCCGTCTGCTCCGGACCTCGATGCCGCGCTCACCCAGCTACGGCGCGTGCACCCCGCGCTGCTCGACGACCAGCTGCGCGCCAGCCTCACCCGCGCAGATCAACTCCAGGCCACCATTCGCGGCGCCTACCAGCGTCACCTGGACGCAACCTGGCTTCGCGATCGCCATCAGGACCGCGATCGCCACATCGAGGACCGCGACCGCGGTATCGACATCTAGACCTGGCCGCGCTTTTTGTCTTGGCGCTCTTGGTATTTGATGAACCCGTCGACCGCTTGGGCGGTCACGCCGAGCTGGCGCGCGATCCAGGAGGTGCCGCGCCCCAACGCGATCAGCCGGCGCGCCGCATCGCGGCGGCGCTCACGCGCGGCGCCGATCTGCGCGGTCAGGTGCTCCATCTCCGCGTGAGCGGCCAAAAGTTCGCCCAGCGCTCGGCGCTCATCGTCCACACCGCCGATTGTTTCAGACTGCCTTGAAACGCTCCACCAGCAGCGCGAACAATTGAAATGTCAGGCCGGGATGGGTTGGCGGCGTCGGCTCACCGCAGCAGGCGTACTCACCGCACCCAACGTCCTGTTGAGCACTTCCTCGAGCTCGGCCGCGCGGTAACGGACCGTGCACTCAGGTGGCAACGACACACCCACCAGCCGGCCGGCCGAATCGACCGACACAACCACCTCGCCGGCATCCCTGGCCGATTCACCACTCACCGGCACGGCCGCCAGCAGCGCCTCAATACGCTTCACCCGAGCCAGCACCCGCCCGGCCAGGACGCCCCGAGCCAGCACCCGCCCGGCCAGGACGCCGCGCTCCTGCGGCGCCACGGCCGCCGGCCGCGCCGCATCCCGGGACTCCTCCCGTGCCGCCACCGGCCCGGTACCTCGCCGATGCCGCCCACAGCAGGTGGCGACAAAACGGGCATAGGCGGCCACCTCATCGCGTGCCCGAAGATTCTGCGCCAACTCAAACCGCATATACGCCAACACACTCACACACACAATGTCCGCGGCAAGTTCAGCGGCCGACAACACCATCGCCCCCGCCGACAATCCAATCTCTACCGTCCGACCATCACGCCCAACCCGAACCCGAACCAACCCCCCGGGGCTGACCGCGCCAAAGCATCCGAGATCTGCTGCCGCTGCGGACACCATGGTGGCCCCCTCACTAGTTTCAAGACTGCCTTGAATACTAGGCGGAACGCCTAATCCTTTCAAGGGCCCCTTGAAAGGATTAGGAGCGCAAGTTCCCCGGCTGCGTTAGCAGCGGATCGTCACATCGACTCCGCTTTACTACGCGCTGCGGCAAGGGCGTGATCGTAAACAACCGGAAAGTCGCGAAAAACCGCTTCACACAAAGCTTTTGGTATCCCGGCATCGGCCAAAGTCCGCATCCACTCCGCGATCACGTCGACGTCTTCCTCCGTGATGGCAGAAGCGTCACGAGCCCAACCCCGACCCCTGAACAGCATTCGGTTGTAGGAAATACCTACGGACTCAACGCATGCGCGCTCCAACGTCGCAACCGCGCGCTGTGCGGCCAATGAACCGGCCGCACTGTACGGCTCCAACTCCACCGCCGACGACAACGCAGACAGAAAATGCGGTGCAACGGCGACCTCAGTCGACCATGACTCACCTGCCGCCCGAGTCGCCGCCAGCAAGCTCAGCCCGAACCTGTCCTCGGCCGCAAACTCGACGAGTCCGGGATCAGGCGCCAACCACGGCCGCGACTTCTTGATCCAGTCTGATGGAGCTGAAGGCTGATCTGGTTGCAAAAAATCCCACGTCAGCCCTAGATCACAGATCGCGGCAGCGAACTTCATACCCGCCAGGCGCAGATCGCATGCGGCGCGTTCCAGGTCAGTTGCCCAGCCAGCCACCCGGGCGGTCGACTCGGGCGGGATGCCCAGTGTGGCAGTACCGACCGCCCACCGTGCGCTCTCTGTGAGTGCCGAGACCAGATCGCGATGACGTGCCCCCAGCACCGCGAGGTGTTCTACCCCACGGTACTTAGCCTGCCACTCCTGGTGCTGCTCTTGGCGCCATTGCTCGGCAAGCCATTGCAAATATTCGTGTTCACTCACTGTGGTGCTCAATATCGTCGCAGCCGAGCTCGGCTGCGACTGCGCGCAGCCTCATTTCGAATTGGTGGGCGAAATCGGCGGGATCGGCGTGGGCGGTCGCTGCGGCGTAGACCATGTCCGCTGCCTCGGCCAGGTCCTGCTCCCAGCCCTGCACGAATTCCATGGTGCGTGCCGTGACCCATTGCGCCTGATACGTCTGGCGCTCTCCAGTGGAAGACTCTAAGTGCGGTCTGGTCGCGCTTAAATTCACGAAATACACGCTGGTCGCGATCCGGTATTGGTTCCAGGTCTGCTGCGAAATGTCGTCGCCGGTACCCAACACATTCCACATCTCGCGCAGCTCGGGCGTCATCTGCTCGCACCTCGACACAGTCCACGTCATCTGAACGCCGAGCTGTTGCAGGGCTCGCTGCACCACCTCGCGCGGCGTCTGCACAATCCGGGCATACAACTGTGGATCGAAGGCTTCGAGTCGGTGCATGTGCATGTCGTCGAGGATCGGCCGCGAGTAGGGGCCATCATCGAATTCGCGGGGGCAGACGGCGTATTCGACACCGGGCGCGCGACCGAAGGGACTGTCCGCAGTGACCGCCATGGCAACCAGATGCGTGCCACCGCGCCCGCGCAGTTGTGCGTACTCGGCTAACACCTCGGCAGGGTCGGATGACCCGAACCAGCGTTCCCGAAATTGGTTGTCCACCCGCTCATCTGCCGCTAAAAGGCGTGCAGTCCGCGGCAAGAACACTCCCCACGGGATATAGCCGAAGCCCTCGTTGGACATCACCACACACTCGGTGGCACCACCAGCCTCACGCCGAAACACACCCACGGCCCACTCGATGCAGGCGTAATTAACGATGTCACTGTCACGACGGAGCTTGCGCACCAACGCTTTTGCGGCAGCCAACTCCGGTGAATCAGACCTTTCGCGCCGGGTGGACCCCGCTCCAGCGCTCACAGTGGCGGCCGGCACCACCACCGCCCCACCCGATCCGCCCGGCGAGCCCGCTGAGTTCGTAGCCGGCGCCGAACCACCCGCTGTGGCCGAATTGCCGGCAGGGGCCACCGGCGCTGCACCACTGGCGCCCCCAGCTACAGGAGCCGCCGGAGCGCCCATACCCGGCGGGGGAAGCATCATCGCCGCCGGCGCCGCACCCGCCGTCCCCGCAGAGTTGGCCACCCCGGCGCCCGCGGGATTAACCGTGGGCGGGGTCGCACCTGCCGCTGCCACCCCCGCCGAGGGCACACCCGCGCCCGACGTCAGTCCCGCCGCTGGAGTTGCGGCTGTCTGCCCGGCCGCCGGGGTGCCGGTCCCGGTCGCAGGCGGCAACGACCCCAATGCCGATCCTGTTGAAAGCCCTTGAGAGAAAGCCTGTGCCGGAGCTCCGGCGGTGGGTATGGCGTTAGCGGGCAGGTTCCCCAGCCCGGCAGCCTGAGTCCCGGGCAACTGCCCAAGACCACCAGGCAACCCCCCGCCCAAGCCTCCACCTGACCCCAAACCGCCGCCCATGCCACCCCCGCCGGGCATCGAACCAAGCCCCCCGGTCATCGACGTCAACCCCGGCGGAAACCCGACAGACTGAATCCCGCTCCCGCCGCCAGGTATCTGTTCGGCACCGCCCGCAAACGGATTTGCCACCGCCGGAGGCGGCAGCGGATTGTCTGTATCGTCCCCGGGGCGCCCGAGTCCGTTGCGATGGCCGGGTCCATGCTGGTTACTGCCCGCACCCTGAACACCGTTCTCACCGCCATCGGAAGATCCGCCATCTGGCGATCCACTGTCATCTAACGCTTTTTTGTCTCGCCCTGCAGGTACGGCGATGCCGCCACCGCCGCTGTGGGGCAGAACGGGATCTTGAGGCATCGGACCGCCCGAACGCGAAGTCAGAGCGGTGATATCCGCGCCAGCGGTCCCGTGAAACGCCTTGGCTTTTGTGAGCGCGGACTGGACAGCCTGGCTGGTCAGGTCTCGAGCGCGGGCATGAGCGGCGACCACGATCTCCTGTCGTTTTACCGGGTCTGCGGTCGCAGCGAGTTCCGCATTCGCGTCGTTGGCAATCCTGTTCTGAGTGTTGCGGGCGGTGCGATAGTCGCCCGCGACCCCGGTGAAATACGTTGCGGCCGCGTTGTATATCTCGACCATGCGCCCGTAGTCGGCCGCCAGCTGGCGGTTCTTTTCGTGACCGGCTTCCCACCCGGGCGACTGCGCGGCATCCTCACGCATCGCATTGGCGACCTTCAGCCGCTGCTGCAGTTCCGCAGTATTTTCGGCCAACGCCTTGTAATGCGCAGCTTGAGCCTCCAACGGCTCCGCCGCCGGCGGCACCATATCGAGAGTAATGATCATGTTGCCAGCGATGCTGACCGCAGGAACATCAGCCATCAATCCCCCTTATGCTGTTACCGGCACGCCGCGTTGACCTTGCCCTCGGCGGCATTCGCCCGATCAATCGCGGCATCTCGCGCTGTGCCTTTCCGGTGCGCGGTGGCGTTTTCCATATCCACGCTGGCCGCCATGTAGTCGTTGATCCCTGACCGGATCGCAACCGGTGTATTGGCAGGCAATTCGCGATATAGATACTCCCTTTCGACCAATGTCACCCGCGCCTCATTGGCCAAGGCATCCTGCACTGCAGGAGTGTTCCAATCACCCGGAGTGTGCGCCACCGCATTTGTGGCGCCATCCATCACCGATGCAGTTCTTCCCCACAGCTCACAGGCCTTCGCGCGGGCCGCAGCCACCTGATCAGCGGTTGGTGGCGGTGGCGACCACGGCACCACCACGGTGTTAACCGCACCTTTCGAGGAGGTCGCCAGCCCTATGCCGGCCAGCGCCACTGCGACCACTGCGGCCACGAATACGCCTGCCGCTCCCACTATGACTCCGCGGCTGGGGCCGGGAGTAGGCAGCCATGGCGGCGATGGTGCTGGCTGTCTTAGCTCAGGCGAGTGAAAGGGAAAGGTCACGTCAGCTACAGGCCTTGTTTAGTCGATCGCCGATGTTGTTTGCTCTGTCGACTAGCGCGTCTGCGTCTGGGTTTGACACTCCACGGGTTTCGCCGTCTGCCACTGCGACCAGCGCGGCGATGTAATCATTAGTCGCTTTGACGACATCGTTTGGGGTCGCCGGTGGCAGATGTTGTTGCATGTACTTAGTTTCAATCGCCACTACGAGCTGAAAATTCGCCAGTGCGGGACCGTATTGGGGCGATTTCCGATCACGGGCGGCGACAATTAAGTTCTGCTGCGAGTTGTTGACGCTCAAGGAGGCTGCCTCGCTTGCGTCGCAAGCTTCTTTTTTCGCCGACGCTATCTGCTCGGGGCTGTAGTTCGGCGGGGGCGGCGGTGGCGCCGTTACCGTCGTGATGGTCGCGGGTGGGGGCGACGCGGTCATTCTGATCACGCTCATAACGAGCGCACTTATAGCCAAGAGCGACGCAGCCAGCAGCACCAGCAGCACCAGGATCCAGCCCCTCCGCCGGGGTGGAGGTCCAGGAGGAGGCGCAGGCGTTTGAGGTGGCGGCAATACGGTTGCGCCCATAGGCGCTCCGGCCGGCGAGGCAGACAACCCCGCGGGATAGCCCGGCACCTGCGGATTCATGTGTTAAAGGGTATCGGCGACCGGCGACATACGGCTACCAATAACGAGCACTTTGTGCCGCACCCTGGGAACCCACCGAAGGAGATCACGCATGAGCATCACGCCCACCCCGCCACTGCGCCCCGGTTACGGCCCGAGCAGCCCCGACCAGGTGATCGCGCACGTGCACTCCGATGGACGGATGGCCATCACACTGACCGAGGGCACCTGCCTGCAGGTGCCAGACCTGGACGAGTGGCAGCTTCTGGGCCGCGTACCGATGCGCAACGACTGGCCAAGCGAGCTCAAGATCAACGTGGTGGCGTACCACCGCCACACCGGACGACTAGCACGCTTTTACATGATCCGGCCGCAGCATCCCGATGGGCTTGATGCTCTGGACTACAGTTCCGATCCCGATGACCTACCTGGTTATGCAGCCTGGAAGCAGCAGTGGGACCAAGAGAACGCCGCCGCGCGGTACGAGACCGATAAGCCGCTGTGGGACTTGGTATCCCGGCTACCCGAGATCACCGACGTGTTCATCGGCACCGTTAAGGATCTGCACAACAGCAACGAGAAAAACGCATGACCACCAACACAGACGTTCGTCCACGCGCTCCCAGCGCTGCGATCGGCACATCGTGCTCCACGAAGACGGCGACCCCCGCCTGATCTAGATGCGGCCTCGTCCTCGCAGGGACGGTCACCGAGGTTCGGAGACGGGTCTGTCGCTTACGCCTGGCCTCGGCAAGCCATAGCGAGCGCGAATCTCTTCTTCACCGAACGTGTGGCCGGCTGCGCGGTCGGCATCCGACTCTCGCAGCGACTGAAGCAGGGCTGCCACATCGATGGAGGGGTCGTCGAAGGGCCAGTCGTCGAGTTCGTCGATGGTCCACTCGTCGGGGGCTTCGCTGTCGCCCTGGTGGGCCGACGTGTCAGACGCTTCCCACACAGCGACATCACCGCGAGGTAGCGGCTTGTCGAAGTCATCTGAGACACCAAGGTCGGGCAGTTGACCGAAACGGCGGGACGAAGTCGGGGACGAAGGCAGCTCCGACCCGGTGTCACCGCACTCGCTCGTCACGCCTCCAAGGATAGGGACGTCGGGACATCCGGCCGTCACAACTGGGCCCGCTCTCCCGAGATAGCCATGTCCGCTGACAGTTGAGCACATTGCTCCTGTCGCACATCTAGAGAAACGAGGTCGATCAGTTCTTGTCTCAGGTGGAGGTGTGTAGCGGCGATCTAGGGCCGGTGGCAAGTTCGGCGGCGGGTGATGCGGATCGGTGGAGATGACTAGGTGTCATTGCTGGTTTGGGCGTGACGACCGGCGGTGGGCGCGGTGCTGAGCGCGGCGGTGGCGGCTAGGGCAGTAGCGAATACCAGTAGCGCAGGGGTCAAGGTGGCCGCGGCGGCGAGGGCGCCGACGAGTAGTGGCCCACCGGCATCTCCGAGTTCGCGGCCCACTTCGGCAGAGCCCATGGTTTGGCCGAGCCGTTCAGCGGGAGTGGACGCGGCCAGAGAGGCGAACCCGATCGGGGTGACGACGCCTACGCCAATGCCGATCAGTACGGCAGCGCTGGCCAGGCCCATGATTCCTGGTATCACCACCGCCGCGCACCCGGCGGCAGCGAGCAGTAGGCCGGTTGACAACCCGGTGCGGTCCCCGATGCGCCCGTCATCGCGAGCGCGCCCAACCCCGGGCTGAACTACGGCGGTCGCCGCTGCCAACACCGAGACGACCGCTCCGGTGAGAAGTGGGCTGAGGCCGCGGCTGGCGCCGATGACGGGGAGGAAGCCAACACCGACCGATAATGCGGCGGTGGCCGCGGCTAGTGCGAGGGTCGGGCGCAGAAAGCCCGGGCTGGCGAGTCGGCGGCCCAGGTCGAGTACCGTCTGGCGGACCCGCGGCAACGGTGCCACCCCCGGCACCATCAGCAGCGCCCACGCTGCGACCGCCGTTCCTAGTGTGGCGAGCGTGGCGAAGAGCAGGGTGTAGCCGCCCCAGGTGATGAGCACCCCTCCCAATACCGGTCCCAGGGTGTAGCCAAGTCCTTTCCAGGCACCGTAGCGACCGAAGCCGCGGCCTTGCTGCCCCGGCGCGGTTAGCCGCGACACCAATACCCCGGCGGCAGGTGAGAATGCTGCTGCGGCGGCGCCCTGAGCGAATCGGGTCACGCCCAACCAGGCAGGATCTCCAGCGATGACGAAGGCAGCGGATGCCGCGGCGAAGGCGAGCAGTCCGCCGAGCAGAACTGGGCGGGCGCCAATGCGATCGGCCAACGATCCGAATACCGGTTTGAGGATGACTTCGGCTCCGTCGTAGATGGCCAGCAGCAGGCCCAGGGTGAGCAGCGATGTGTATGGCCCGTCGATATAGCCGCCCAAGGTGGCGGCAATGCTGTGAGCGCCGAATGCGGTGACGAATCCCGCCGCGTACAAAGGCAACAACTGAGTTCGGGTCCCCCCGAGGCCTGTATCGGCAGAGTTGGGCGTACTCATGCCGGTGACAGTGGGTTTGTGCCGGCGGTGGCGAGTGTCATAGCTGGTGCAACGCGGTGAAAACCCGCTCGGTGTAGTCGGCGAGGCGTTCGATGCAATGCTTGAGCTGCTGGTTGGCCTCGGTCACCTCGGGGGCGCCGAATACATCACGCGCGGTCAGTTCGCGGTGCCATCGACGCAGTCGCTCTAGGCTGTGTTCTTCTTCTTCGAGCTCAGCGATCGTGAACTTGGCGATTCGAATCTCTTTGTCGATTTCGGCGTCGAAATTGGCGCAGTCGGAGATGAACTCAGCCCACTCCTCGCTCCGTTCAGCGGTGAACAAGGCTTCCAGACGCGCAGCGTCGGATTCATTGCGTCCGGACGCGGCCAGCACCGTCACCTCGCCGTCACCGCGTTCAGCTAGCTCTTCGGTTCGGGCGATTCCATCGGCGAATACCGGGGCATCGGGCACCGCCCATACCCCCTGCCCCAACAGGGTGGCCCCAGCGCGCCGCAGCTCGCGCCACACCGCGACTCGGTGCCGCGAAGGCTCCGCAGGCATTCGTACCACCAGAACCAACCATCGGACCGATGTCTCTGCCACATCTAAAAATGTATCAGCGGTTACATTCGGGCGGCGACCACACCCCCGGGTCGCATTAACGCCGGTCTCAGTTCAAAAAGAAACGAGGCCGATCACATCCTGTCTCATCTGGAGTCCCCGTCCCTTTGACGCCGGAGCGGCCCGGCCAGGCCCTGCCACCAGACTCGATCACGCCCATCACGGAGCCTCGCTGAGGATGTGACAGATGCGGGCGTCGGTGCAGTTCAAAGGATTCAGCGTCCGGCTGCGGTGAAGGAGTCGACGCAGTTCTGTTGCTAGCGATGCCAGCTCTTGTTGGCGCTGTGTTATGTCGTCGAGCTTGCCGCTGAGTAGCGCGTGTACGTGCTCGCAGGGTGCCGTTCCGTGGTCACGAAGGTCCACGATGCTGGCGATATCGTCCAGGGTCAGTCCGGCGGCTTGTCCGGCGCGGATGAAGTGCAGTCGGGTGATCGCAGTGCGGTCGTAGCGCCGGTAGCCATTGGTGCCGCGGCGAGGTGCTGGCAGTAGTCCGCGTCGTTCGTAGAAACGGATGGTCTGCGGCGATAGATCCACGGATCGTGCCAGCTCTCCGATCAGCATCCTCGCCACACTAATCCTTGACCTTGTACTGCACTGCAATGTTTAGCGTGACCTCATGACTTGCAAACGTGTGCACCGAGGGGCCGGTTGCGGTGCGATCACCCAGGTGGGGCGATGACTGCCCGCTTCGATTTGATCGTGATCGGTGCCGGCATGGCCGGTATCGCCGCCGCCAATAAGTGCGCCGCCCAGGGCTGGCGCGTGGCGATCGTCGACGCGTTGCCCTACGGCGGTACCTGCGCGCTGCGCGGATGCGACCCGAAAAAGATCCTGCGCCGTGGCGCCGAAATCATCGACGCTTCCCAACTGATGCGCGGAAAAGGTATCGACGATGGCCAGATCCGCATCAACTGGACCGATCTGATGCGCCACAAACGGGGCTTCACCGATCCGGCACCAGCGAACATGGAAAACGACCTACGTCGCCACGGCGTCCAAACACTGCATGGTCAGGCCCAGTTCGTAGACGCCCATCAGATCAGCATCGGAAACGACTCCCACCACACAGACCGGGTCTTGATTGCTACTGGAGCGCGGCCCCGACCGCTGCAGTTCCACGGAAACGAACACCTCATCGACAGCACCGAGTTCCTCGAATTGGAGGTTTTGCCACCGCGAATCGTGTTCGTTGGGGGCGGTTACATTTCTTTCGAGTTCGCCCACATCGCCGCCCGGGCGGGCAGCCACCCGATCATCCTCGATCACGGTCCGCGCCCACTGAAGGGGTTCGACCCCGATCTAGTCGACCTGTTGATCGCCGGCGGCGACGTTGCCGGAGTTCACGTGCAGCCGTCCACCACGGTCACCGCTGTACGTGCGACGGCGTCCGGATACCAAGTCCAGGTCGATCAGGATGGAACTCTTACCACCATCGATACAGACTTGGTGGTTCACGGCGCCGGACGCGTCCCCGAGCTGGCCGAACTCGACCTCGACCGTGCTGGCATCGCGTGGTGTGAGCGAGGAATCAGTGTGGAGCCGTACCTGCAAAGCACCACACACCCCGGCGTCTACGCCGCCGGGGATGCCGCAGACACCGCCGGCCCCCCGTTGACGCCCGTGGCCGTCATCGAAGGCAAAGTAGCCGCCTCCAACATGCTCAAAGACGCCAGCACCGTGCCCGACTACACGGGTATCCCGTCGGCTGTATTCACGATCCCCGAACTGGCGCGCGTTGGGTTGCTCGAAACAGAAGCCCGCGACCTGGGATTGAAGATCGACGTGCGCTACACCGACGCCAGCACCTGGTATTCGAGCTACCGCCTCGGCGAAGATACCGCCGCAGCCAAGATCCTCGTCAATAAGGACGACGACCGAATCGTGGGCGCACACCTGCTCGGACCGGACTACACCGAACACGCCAACATCGTGGCCCTGGCCATCAAACTAGGCCTCACCACACGCCAGCTCAAGACAACCACCGCGGCGTACCCCACCCTGGGCTCCGACCTCGGCTCGATGCTCTAAGCGGCCGCTATTGAGCCCACGCCCGACGGAAGACGAAAAGCGACGTCCCATGCTGTCTCGTTTCTAAAGAAACGAGACACCCATCGGGCGCTACTCCCCTGTCGCGTAACCGCTGGTCGTACTGTCTCATTTCTTGTCTCACACCGCGTGTCTCAGATCCGCATTGTCGGAGGGCAATGAGACGGTAGATGCTGTGACAGCGATTCTCGGGTACGCGCGGGTGAGCACTGTGGGCCAGGATCTCGATGCGCAGCTCGCCGCGCTCGCCGCCGAGGGGGTCGAATCTGGCCATGTCTTCACCGACAAAGTCTCCGGTGCAGTGAACACCGATCGGCCAGGCCTGACGGCCTTGCTGCACTACGCCCGCGAAGGTGACACCGTAGTGGTCACCGCCATCGATCGACTGGGCCGATCTGTCGTAGAAGTAACTCGCACCATCGCAGAGCTTGGCCAGCGCCGAATTCTATTGCGCGCCTTACGCGAAGGCGTAGACACCGGTACACCGACAGGGCGTGCGGTGGCCACTATTATGGCTACGCTGGCCGAGCTCGAACTCGAACTCGGCCGCGAGCGGCGCGCCGCATCCCGGGACTCCCGCCGAGTTCGCCAACTGCCGGCTACCAAGCCGGCCAAGCTGACCCCGGAACGCCAAGAACAGCTGCGCCGACTCGCCGCAACGGGGGAACCGGTCCCTGAACTTGCTCAAGCATTCGGTATCAGTCGGGCCACGGCGTACCGCTACCTGGCCAAACTCAGCTCGCCCTCAGGAGCCGCGTAATGACCAGCGCCGAACTGCACCCGTCGACTCATCTGCGAGCCGCGGCGTGGGTCCCCGATGACGTCGAAGATCGGCCGTATGAGGACGCCATCGCCCTGGCCGCCAATTGGATCTGGGAACGCGGCCAGGAGGAGGATCTAGCGCCGCTGCTGGTGAGCAACGCGCAAAATGCCGCGAGCTTCGGTTATGCCGACCTCGACGAGATCATCCGAGCGGGTGGGCACGCCACTCCGCAAAGCCGCAACCGGCCTGACCGCGGGCCGGTTCTCGCCTTCGTGCCAGATGAACGGTCGTTGCACTTCGCGATGGGCCTCGCCCGCGGTCATTCACTTGCTGTCGTCGAGGGCTCCACACCCTTGGCCGAGTGGGCTGCTGGCGCGGCCGCCATCAACTTGCTGACAGGAGAGGTCACCACCTCCGAGATGGACGATGACGTGCGCAAAGACCTCGATTCCGTCATTTTCTACGGCGGTCGCAACGGCTGGACCGGAGCAGATGACAAGGCCCAAGCACGGCGATTTCTCAGCGGCCACATCAGCGGCGGCCGTCTCACTCCCGATCAAGCCGCCGCCTACGTCCTATCGTCGCAGTCGGTGTCTGACCGCGGGGCAAAGCGACTACTCGAAATGCTCAGCCGCTAGTCGCGCGAAAGACCCCTTGAGGAGCCCCATGAATGCGATCCCCGCCCGCACCGAGGAAGAACTGCAGCGGCTAGCGCTGAATGGCCTGCTGGAAGAAACCCACTGGTTGGATCTCAAACGCGAGCTGGCATCCGGTAACGCCGCGAATAAAGACCTAGCCAAAGACATCGCTGCTTTCGCTCTTGACGGAGGAACGATCCTGATCGGCGTCGACGAGGACACGTCGCCGCCTAGTCTGTGGCCGGTCCCCCTAGCGGGGCTCGCTGAGCGAATCGAGCAGATTGCGCGGATGAGGGTCGACGAGGCAGTACAGATTCGGACCACCGTCATCAATTCGACAACCCACGCCGACCATGGGTACCTCGTTGTCCACGTCCCGCAGTCAGTCCGAGCGCCACACATGGCTGACGGGCGCTATTACGGCCGCGGCGACAAAACCAACCGTGTGCTGACCAACACCGAGGTCGTACGGCTCCTTGACCGGCGCCTGGCGGACCGCCGCGATCTGCGAGTTGAAGCCCGATCGATCCGTACCGAGCTCGTCGGCGACGGCGCGCCTCTGCTCGTCGTGCTGGCCGATCCGCTCAGTGCACGGGAAGACATGCTCGTCTCCCTCACCGAAGCCTCGCGGTGGGAAGAAGCAGTGCTCCAGCTCGTTCACGCGGCCACAGGTCCAGAACATGACACATACGCACCAACGCTGGCTCACGCTGGTGGTTTTGCTCGCCGCCCTGGCGGTGTCGCGTTGACCACCGGCATGTACGACGGGCAACGCTTCGCCGGCGAGGATCGCGCCGCCGAGATCGTGCTGTATGAGTCTGGCCGGCTCGTTCTGGCATCGGAGCGCGCCGTGACCACACGCTCATTCAGAAACGTGGCCCCTCCCCAACCCGATCTCACCGTCGTCTTGGAATTGTTGATCATCGGGCACGTCAGCTTGCTTGCCCGTCTGGCCGCTGCAGTGTCACACCGCTGGGGATACACCGGCAGTTGGCGGTTCGCCCTCTCGATGAATGGCCTTCGCGACTCGACGTCGTGGATGATCGCCGACCGGAATTTTGGCGACAGAGGGCCCGTCTACACAGAAGACATCTACGAGAGGGCAACCGAAGCTTCCCTGAGCGACCTCGATGAAAATCCCGACCAGGTCGTGGCAGCACTCACGGCTCCGCTTCTTCGCAGCCTCGGCAGCTACCCAGCCTGGGAAAAGCGCTTTAACCAGCCGCCAACCATGAACGTAGTGACGTAACGACGTATATACGTCACTACGTCAGTACGTCATTACGTTACGTCATTACGTTTTTTGGTTGAGGGGTGGACCGCAGTCTCGCTTAGCGCGGGCAGAAAAAACCCGTCCCCTGCCGGGAACGGGTGGTATTGCGCAATTATGCAACGCGCGTTGCGTCCACGCAATTCCCCTCCCTTGTCGGGTATGTCACCAGGGCTGAGGCTTAGAGACCCCACCAGCGGGGTCTGGAAGTTGGCAGGACTGGAAATCGGCGGCCACCAGCTGGTACCACCAGTGGTTGCCTACCCCGTCCGACGGTTTACCGCGCAGCTTTCCTGCGGTCTGGTTTTTGGTCGGGTTGATGGTGCCAACCGGGACGCGATCACGTGCGGCCTGAACGGGGAATTTCAGGTCGCTGTCGTTGCTGATCACCAGCGCGGCATCGATGCGCTTTTCGAGGATGTCGAGCAGCAGGTGAGCGGCCACATTCACATCGGAGCCCTTTTCCTCACGCCGCGCAACGGAGACGAAGAATCGCGCGTCGGGGGCGTTCAGTCCGGCGCCATCTTTGATGGTTACCGGCCAAGCTGGGGTGGTGAGAACCGGACGCCCACGTCGGTCTTTGGTGGCCAGGGGCGCGGAGGCGACGCGGTTGACGTAGTTGCCCTCTTCGATGTGATCCACGACAGCGGCACGGATCAAAGCGGCGAGGTAGGCGTCCTGTTCTCGACTGCCAACGCGGTTGTCAGCTCCTGAGATACGCGCAGTGCAGTACACGATGCGTTCAACGGTCGCGCCGCTCCAGGCGGATTGGTTGGCGATGAGCCGTGTCGCCAAGGCGCGCAGGTCAAGCCATCGCCAGCCGGCCGTGCCAGAGCCACAAAGGAACTTGCCGCCGTAGTACAGATTGAACCCATCGATGTACACACCCACTCGCATGCAACAGACGCTAACTGGCGGGCGTGCAATCGCCCGCCAGGCGTTTCCAACCGTGGCATGAAGTTGTGCGCGTAATGACGCAACAACGTATACGCGTCATTACGTCGTTACGTCTTTACGTCATCACGTCTTTACGTTTTGCGCCAACCACTGATCGGCCAGGTCAGTGAGGATTTTGCTCATGCTGGTGTCCTGATCTAGTGCAGCCTGCTTCAGTCCGCGCACCGTCGCGCGTGGCAGATAGACCGTGGCACGCTGCATATCGTCAGTGGGGGAGCGGAACGCCTCCGCCGCCCGCTTGGTCGGCTCTGTCTTCACCCGCGCGGCCATCTTCGAAGTCAAATCAGACATGAACCAGCGCCCCCAGCAGCTCGTCGAACACGTCGTCATAGCCGTACAGGTGATCCGGTGTAGCCCCGAACGCCCGGCGGATGCCCTCGCGGCGAACAATCCGCGTTTCGATCACCGGCACCCCTTCGTCCTCCAGCAGGGTCTTCACCTCGTCGGCTAGTCGGGTACGCAGATCCACGCCGGTCAACAACACGGCTGTGGGGCGGTGCGCGGTGATCTCCAAAGTCGGCCACACCCGGCGGACATCCAGTGGCGAAGCCCCCGTGGGCACCACGACCAGATCGGCCAGCTCAATCGCTTCTTGAATAACCTGCGCCGTACCCGGGGGAGTGTCCACGATCGTCAACTCCTGGGGACCACTGACGTCCAGGGGCCGGCGTGCCGGCACCACCGAAAACGGCAACGGGTCATCCTGGGCGGCCGCCGCCCATTCCAGCGCCGAGCCCTGCGGGTCGGCATCGACAAGTACGACATCGCGGCCGCGGCGCTGCGCAGCAGTCGCGAGATACACCGCCGACGTCGTCTTCGCGACGCCACCCTTGGTGTGGACCAAAGAAACCGTAGGCATGCCCCAAACATTACGTCACAGCGCAATGACGCATATGCGTCAACACGCTATTACGTCATTACGTCTACCCAGGTAAGCCGGTATTTGTACGGGTCGTTACCAAACCGTTACCACTCGGCTTGTCGGCAAATCGACCTTGCACAAGGCATTAGAGGTCGTGAATGCCAAACCCAGCACCCCTTCTCCTCGGCCCCGCACCTCATGACCCCGTCCGCCTGCACCCCGCCGGCGTATACCTCCCGATGAGTGCCAGAGAACTACCTACCGCACCGCGCGTGACGGAAAACAGCTCTCGCCCCGGTACTTCACTGATGACCGAGTTGCCACGACAAGAAAGGTGCGGCCAGTGCCCTGGAAAACAGCGCAGTTCCGCCCAGAAGAAGAGAGCGGAGCTCATACGCCCCGCTCCGGGACCCACTTTCCCGACCATCGCGAGAAAGAGCACCAACCATGAGCGGAACTGACCTGGCAGTGGGAATCGTTGCCATCCTCGGAATCGTGGCCATCGTCGTGAGCATCTGCGTTTTGGCTGATCGCATCCACGCCCGCAACCCGGACTCCAAGGTCACCATCGGGGACACCGGACGCGTCATCAGCGCCATCCTCAGCGTCATCATTCAAGCCGCCATTGCGATCCTCACCAGACGACCCTGACGCGATGACCCGCGGACTTCCGGTGCCCGTGCGTGGGGCTCTGCCCCTTCCTGGCCTGTCGCGTGAAGGTTTCTGTCACTGGACGCTCGGTTGTTGGGGGGTGTAGCCCAGGGCGCCAATCCTGGCAGATCTGGTCACGAAAAAATCACGCGCACAGCGCGTGTCTTGTATCAGATACAAGCGTCTGCCTGGCAGGCTGCAGACCATGCCTCGACCTCGTAAAGGCGACCGCGTTGAACTACTAACTCGCCCAGAGCGCGTCGTCTCCGACAAGATCAAGCACTTAGCCGCAGGGCACGGCATGTCTGTCTCTCAGTACGTGGCCGACCTTCTAGCCGTACACACCGGCTTTCCCGAACTTGTCCGCGAGCTCGACCATCACAAGGAGGTCCTGCCGCTGGCGATGTGAGACTCCAAGCCCGCAGCTTTCTTGTCCTGCTGGAACGGCCGGGCAGATGTGACATCTCAATAGCTGGGTAAGGGATCGATCCTCTGCTGACATGACGAAGGCCCCGCGTAGCGGGGCCCTGTCGGGGGGTTTGAACCGAGTTGGCGCTCGGTTCCGGGTCCGCACCCATGTCCCCGAAGGGATCTTGACTTTTGCAGGTCAGATCTCACGGTAGCGCATACCTGTCTGCCTTTCCAGACAACGGCGCGCTTCGTGATCAACTTTTGTCCACCCCGCCCGTGGACTTGCGTGCCATCGCATATCGAGGGTGTGCCGCCACTCGGCCGCTCGCGTCGCGGCCGCCGACGTATCGCGGTTGTAGCGCTGGTCGCCGTCGTCGCGGTGTCGTTCGTACCGCGCCGGTCGCTGATGTGGTGGCGATCCGCCGCGGCCGCCGGTTGCGCGGTGGCGATCTTCCGCCGGCCAGCATGTTCGTCAACCTCGAGCTCGAAGACGACGCCTACGCGGGGGTGCCGTGCTGGTCGGGGGGACCGGCGCGCTGGGCGCACGTCACCGTGGCAGTGGCCTACGACCTGCATTACCCTGAGATCCGGCCACGCATGTGCAACGGCGGCATCGCCAAACGAACGCTGATCGTGATCGCGGCCGCCATGGCGCACTACGCCGACCGCGACACTGGCCGCAACTGCCGGCCCACCAACACCCAACTGCACCACGACACCGGCTACAACGAGCGCACCATCCAACGCGCCCACGAATGCCTACGGCTGCTCGGGGTGGCCACCGAGGTCCTGCGCGGCCGCCAACGCACCTACACCGAACGCATGGCCTCCTGGCGCATGGGTGATCACCATCGCGGCTGGGCCTCAGTCTGGGTCCTCCACGACAACGCCCAGCTCAACCGCGCCATTAACAGCTTGTCACCCCACCCGGCACGGTCCCAAGTAACCACCACCACCTCACCTGGAGAACGACTGGTTACTACCCGCGGGCGCCACCAGGGCGCCCGGCACAGCGGCGCTGCGCGCCGCCGAGCTTCAGATCCCGGGGGACGGCGGCTGGCGGTGACTTGGCGTGCAGATCCGCATGCCCCACCATGGGCTCACCGCTTCACTCCGGCCAGTTGGGCGGCGATGCTGGCAGCGCCGGCGGCGGCCGGCTGGACCCCGCGTGACCTCAACCAGCTGATCACTGACTGGCTCGGTGTAGGCAGGCGCATCCCCGACAGCCCAGCACGCCCGATCGGCCTGCTGGGCGCCATCCTCGCCTGGCACGGTACGGACAACCTCGCCGAACGGCCGGCCGCTGCCGATCTCGCCCGCGAAGCTGAAGAGCTGGCCGCCGGCCAGACTCGTCGCGCCGCCGTGGCCGCCGAACACGCGGCCTACCTCGCCGCCCGCGACCAGGGCCAGGCCGCCCTTGCCGGTGCTGGTCGCGCCGCCGCGCGTGCCGAAGCCGTCCGTTTGTCCCGGCGCGCCGCTGAGCGCCGCACGGCGGCCGCGGCGGCCGATGCCGCCGCCCTCGACCTCGCGGTACGTCGCGCACGCTTCTCGGCATCGCGCCATGATGGATGTGTGGACGACGACGGGAGGGTGTGATGAACGTCGAAACCCAAGCCGATATCGAACGGCTGATGATCGAGCGCAATGTCTCGTTCGTGTTCACGCCCTCGGTTACCGAACAGCCCGACGGCACCTGGGTTGCCCGCTACCCCGGTGCGCAGTGGTCGGTGCGCGGCCGTGACGCACAACAAGCCCGCCAACTCCTGCACGATGAGCAGCTGGCGCGGATGCGCGATCCCGCCGCGCGGGATTGGAAGATTGAGGCTGTCCGCCAACACTTCTCTGAAGGCCCCGTCGAAGGCGTTTACGCCCTCGACAACAACATCACCGACCGTGTTCTCGACGTCGGCACCCCGGGCGCGCTAGAGGCCGCGGTGGCAGCAATCGAGCAGCAGCGCAGACACTAACCGTCGCGCCTGGTACAGCACTGCGGTGCCGAACAACCCACAACCGCGCCCGCCTAAAGGTGATGTCACCGGCGGCATTTCGCACCTAGTGGGTCTGGCTCCCGCGCGCACCGAACCCCGCTTCCACATTCGAATCACCGCCCGCAACCAGCCCCAACGTTTGCCATCACGCGACCGTTTCCCAGAGCGTGGTTCGCCGTTTCCTGAGCTGCCCGTCAGTGCACCCATCGCCTAGCTGACTCGTTCCTGCCAGCACCGCCCGTGAACCTGCGTTGCGCACTGTTGATTTCGTGGCGGCATTTCACCATGCCCGCACCATACGGCCAACCCGTTGACCTTCGCTACCAACACCGAGCAAAACATCAACTGTCGACATTTGTCCACCGTCCATGTTGCCCGATCCCACTGCCGCGCAACCTAAGCCGGCTCACACCCACAAGCCCCCGCACCAACTGTCCTATCCGGCCGAGAGTTACGAGGAATCGGTCGCCGTTGCTGGCCTATTGCGAGGTAGGTCAGGACAGCCTGACAACCCTGTCCGGACTTACCTTGCATTTTCCGCGATTCGTGTCAACGGTTCGTGAAAACTGGCCCGGCATCTCGCAAATTTGATCCACATATCGGCCTACTAATCCCACCTCGCCGGGGAGTTCCGGCTTAGGCGCAACCGGTTTCACCATCTATCGATGTGGAGCACGTTGTCGATAGCTGTGCGCGGACCAGGTCGGAAGTCGGTGCCGAGGGTGTAGGCAGTCGGTATCAGCGCGCCTTGTCGGACCGCATCGGGGATGTCCAGGACTTCGGCGACCTCATGCTCGTAGCGCAGGTGGAGGTCTGTCCACACGGTGCCCAACCCGCGCGCCCGGGCGGCGAGCATGTAACTCCAGACTGCCGGGAAAAGTGAGCCCCACATCGAGGCTTGCGTCGCGTCCGGTAACACAGCACTGCCTGGGGCGGTGATGCACGGGATCAGCAACACCGGGACACGATGCAAGTTCTCCGCGAGGTACTCGACACTGTTGGCGACCCGCTGCTGTGTGGGACTGAGATTGTCATCCGTCGTGAACAGTCCGTCTGCGTGAACAGCGGACTGTCGGTATTCGTCGAACGCGGCCCGGTAGAGCGTGGCGATGCGGGCACGCTGCTCGATGTCGGTGATGACCAGCCAGTGCCAGCCCTGCCGGTTCGAGCCTGATGGTGCTTGCAGGGCAATACTGACGCACTCCTTGACCACGTCCAGGTCAACGGGTCGATCGAGGTCGAGCCGACGGCGCACCGCCCGTGTCGTGGTCAACAACTCATCCGGAGAAAGGTTGAGGGTGAACGTCATTGCTCGATGATCGCAGCCGGTGCTCGATGCTGGAGCGCACGGCGCTGACACAAACTCGTCGGCCAACACATGCTGCCGAGCGGGCCCCGCCTATGCAAGTCGAGCAGCCGGGCCGAAATTGATCGTGGAGCCGCTGGCAGCGATGGTGGCGGTGATGCCGTCCATGGCGGTTGCCCATTCTCGGCTGATGACTGGTTTGAGGTGCCGGTGGTAGAGGATGGTGTTCCCGCCATTGCGGTTGAGCTTGAACCAAGCCGCGCTGCGGCTGGTGCGCTGACGGCTGAGTGGGCTCGGCTGCGCGTGGCGCATCGCGCCGTGGTCCCGGGTGACCGGAAACGTCTTGTCGGGGCGGCTGGGTGGGTGGTGGCTGTCGTAGAGCATCCAGTGAGCGATCGCATGATTGCCGGGGTTGTGCTCGTCGGCGGAAATACCGACTCGGCGGCACGCCTCGGCGAGGAATTCACGCCTTTGGTTGGTATCGCCGCTGGCGCGTTGTCGCCACACGGGTGAGGCGATGATCGCGGCGAGGCTGACGGCTTCGGGGTAGACGGCGGCGAACAGCCGTGACGCGGTGAACGTGTGTGGTTCGGTGCCGGGCGGGATGAGCAAATCCGCTCGCCGTGTCCAGTGACGCCAGGCATCAATGTTGGGCCGCTGGGGGTG